>NZ_VRMC01000015.1:0-81756 GCF_008369905.1 Pseudonocardia sp. EV170527-09 | reverse complement strand
GTCCGAGCGCGAGGGCATTTCCCCAGCGAGCAGGCCGCGATGAAATGTCTGTACCTTGTCACCCGCAGCCTCGTCACCCGCAGCCTCGACCCGACCGGACGAGGCCACACCCGATGGATGATGCGCTGGAAGCCAGTCCTCAACGCCTTCGCCATCACTTTCGGTGACCGCTGGCCGGGCGCCGAGCACTACTGACAACATCGCCGGAACCACCGTTCTCGTTACAGACCCCGGTTCGGCGGTGATGTGACGACGAACCCGTCGCTCGCCGCGGCGGTGCGACGCGGTGACCGTTCGCCGTCGCAGGATCTCTTCCAACGAGACCCGCAGTTCGGTCTCGGCGAACGCGGCACCCAGGCAGCGGCGGATTCCGCCGCCGAAGGCGAACCAATCCGCCGTCGACCCGCGCTCGCGGAACCGTTCCGGGCACATCCGTTGGGGGTCGTGGAACACCGCAGGGGACTCGTGGACGCTGTCCAGGCACGGGGTGACGATCGTCCCGGCCGGGACCCGGAAGCCAGCCAGTTCGGTGTCGCGCACAGCCATCCGGCTCAGGTCCGGGACGACGGTGCGCACCCGCAGGCTCTCCCTGACCAGCGCGGTCAACCAGGCCCGGTCACCCTCGTCGGCAGCCCGTGTCGCACGCCGGTGCACCTCGGGGTCGCGCGCGAGCCGTTCCAGGGTCCAGGCCAGCGCCGTGGCGGAGGTCTCGTACCCGGCGACGAGAAGGGTGAGCAGCTGGTCGGACACGGCCCGGTCGGGCAGCGGGGCGCCGTCCGCGTCGCGGGCACGCAGCAACAGCGCGAGCGCGTCGCGGCGTTCGGGCAGCCTCGGATCGTCGCGGTGGGTCGCGATGCGCTCGGAGAGCAGCTCATGAGCGTGGGTGAGTGCCGTCTCCCGTCGGCGGATGCCCGCCCCGCGGAGGAGAGGGAGCCCGCCGACGGCCATCTCCCACACCGACTCGCTCGCGGTGAGCGTCGTCATGGCCGGCCCGATCGCGTCATCGTCGTCGTCGAACCCGAGCACCAGCCGGAGGATCACCTCCAGGGCGATGGCGCGGCACGACTCCAGGACCGGGAAGACGCGATCGTCGGGCCAGAGCTCCACCTCGCGGGCGGCGATGGCGGCGATCCGCTCCTCCTGCCCGCGCACGGCCCGGCCGTGGAACGCCGGAGTCAGCAGCGCGCGGTGCTCTGCGTGCACCCGGCCGTCCACAACGAGCAGCGAGTGCTCGCTGGTCGGGCCGCCGAGCCGAGCGTTCGCCGCCCCTGCGCGGAACTCGTCCTGCCGGGCCCGCACGAGCGTGCGGATGTCGTCGGGGTCGAACAGGAACAGGGTGCGGCCCATCGGCGCGACCCGGGCTGCAACGACCTCGCCGTAGCGGCGCCGCCACCGGCGCAGGGTCGACCGGGGCGCGACCCAGTAGCGCGCGGTCTGCCAGGCGAGCGGACCACGAGGCCCCGGTGGCGTCGACGCCGGCCGGCGCGGGGTGGTCGTGGCGGTCACCCGGTCACCCGCGTCCGTCCGGCACCGGCGGTGCCGAGATGGTCGGCCACCGCCTTGGAGACCAGCAACGGCTCGGCACTGCGCCGACCGCGGTGCGCGACATAGTTCGCGACCATCCCCCGACCGCCCATCGGCGCGTTGCCGTCGTCGGTGTGCAGCAGGGTCGTGTTGCGGCACACCTCGTGCCTGCGGGCGAGCAGCTCGACGGTCTCGGGCAGGTCGCCGTAGACCATCGCCCCCATCGCCCGCTCCTCGAAGAACGGCGAGGCGAGGACCGAGTGCAGGTCGTCGAACCGGGCGAAGGTCTGCACGTTGAAGATCGGCGCGAACAGCTCCTCGCAGCGTGGCTTCCGGGTCGTGATCGGGCGGCTCAGCACGGTCGGCTGCATCCGGCGGGTCGGGACGTGCACCTCCCCGCCGTGCACGATGTGGGCGGCGTTCGTGTGGAGGTGCTCCAGGGCGAACCCGAACGCCTGCTCGTAGTACATCGCGCCGTAGTCGGCGTCGGGGTCGGTGTACGCGCCGAAGCGCAGCTCGTCGATGCGCTTCGCAAGCAGCTCGTGGAACCGCCCGGCCACCGAGTCGTGCACGAACATCACGTCGGGGCCGAAGCAGTCCTGTCCGGAGTTCAACAGCCGGATCTCGACGGCGTCGCGCACGGCCAGGTCGACGTCGGCGTCCGGACCGACGACGAGAGGGTTCACCCCCTGGCCGAAGTAGACGAACAGCTGCTCGGGCCGGAGCCGGTCCCGGATCCGCTCGGCGTTGGCGTAGGTGCCGGTGAACACCGCGACATCGGCTTCCGCGACGGGGCCCGCGACGAACTCCCGCTGGGTCGTGTCCGACATCGTGATCGGCAGCCCGTGCACCGGCTCGAGCCGGGCGTGCAGACGTTCGAGTTGATCGCGCAAGTGGCTCGACGGCCGGAAGGTGACTGCCCTGCCGTACAGACTGGGAACGAGCAGGTACAGCACGTAGGCGTAGAGCGGGATGTTCGAGGGCATGAACACCGCGATGCGGTCGACGACTGCCGGCCGTCGCGTCGACACCTCACCCACCGCGCCGCGGAGGGTGGCGATCGAGGTGTCGATCTCGGCGTCAGCGGTGCGGTGGTTCGACACCTCGGTCAGCACCGCGAGGATCTCACCGCGGTGCTCGACGAGGTACCGGGTGACGGCCTCCAGCGCGGGGAGCCGCTCCGGTAGCGGGACCAGGGAGCTCGCGGGGCCGGCGGGCAGTGCCACCGGTCCCGGGACGGTGTCTTCGCTGTCGGTGTCGAGCAGCGCTCGCAGGGCCCGGACGTCCACCTTGCCCGTCCGGTTCAGCGGGAACGCCCCGACCACCGCGACCTTGTTCGGCTGTTCGTGCTCCGAGAGCAGCGGGCGCAGCTCCTGGCGCCAGAAGCGGGCGTCGCGACGGGCCGGGTCGGCGACGACGAAGACCAGGTTGGAACCACGCCGGTTGTCGTTCACGGCGAGGACCTGCACCGGTGCCCCGGCGGCCTCGGCGCGACGGGCGAGAGCCTCGGGGTACAGGGTGTGGCCGTGCCGGTGGACGGCGCCGTCGCGCCCGAGCACGGCGATATGTCCCTCTGGGGTGCGGTAACCGATGTCCCCCGTGTGCAGCAGGCGGGTGCGGGCCGGCAGGACCGTGCCGTCCGCACCCAGCACCCCGGTCATGAGGTCTGGGGTGTCGACGACGATCCGGCCGGTTTCTCCGTCGTCGACCGGCCGGCCGGCCGTGTCCACCACCTGCACCGCGATCCCCGGCAGCGGAAGTCCGCACAGCCGGGGGTCCGACGGCGAGGACAGCGCGATGTTGCCCGCCTCACTGCTGCCGTAGCCGTCGAGCAGCGGCCGGCCGACGAGCTCGGTGAATCTGTCGGTGAGGGCCGAACCCAGCGGGGCCCCGCCGACGCACCACATCCTCACTCCCGTGACGTCGGGCCGTTCGCGCGAGCCGAGCAGGTTGAGCAGACTGTGGTAGGTGGACGGCGCGGCGTCGACGACCGTCACCCCGTGCCGTTCGATCGCCGCCAGCGCGCGGTCGGCGCGAGTGTGCGGGACGAGGACCAGACGTCCGCCGGAGCACCACCACAGCAGCACCAGCGACAGG
Source organism: Pseudonocardia sp. EV170527-09 (assembly GCF_008369905.1). NCBI lineage: Bacteria > Bacillati > Actinomycetota > Actinomycetes > Pseudonocardiales > Pseudonocardiaceae > Pseudonocardia > Pseudonocardia sp. EV170527-09. The sequence goes on along the minus strand of NZ_VRMC01000015.1, from coordinate 78,135 downwards.
CCGTACTGGTGGGAGAAGGGGAGCAGCGGCAGGAACACGTCGTCCGAGACGTAACCCATGCGCCGCTGGGTGCGGGCGATGTTGGCGTAGACGCTCTCCCCGGAGCGCACGACACCGGTCGGTTCGCCGGTGGTCCCGGACGAGAACACGATCAGCGCGTCCTCGCGTCCGCGCCACGTCGCGAGGTCGAGGGTGAACGCCGGTGCGGGTTCGCGCCGGTCGGGGAGCAGGGTGGTCAGGTCGACACGGGTGACGCCGGCAGGGACGGTCACAGCAGGGTCGCAGACCACGATGCAGGCCCCGGCGCGGGCCAGGGCACGGGCCCGGCCTCCCGCGTCCTGACGGGGATCGAGCAGGATCAGCGACACGCCGGCGTGCATCAGGGCGAGCAGGGCCAGCACCGAGCCGGTGGAGTTCTCGGCGACCAGAGCGACCCGACTCCCGGGCCGCACCCCGTGGGCGCGTAGTCCGGCGACGACCGCGGCGCATCCGGAGTGGACGTCGTCACCGGTGAGGGGGGAGGCGCCGTCCGGGACGAGCCGGGACCAGGCGTCGACAGCGGCTACCCGGTCGGCGGGGGATGTCGGGCGGGGGACAGCCGAACCGCCGTGGACGGTCGGACGGTGGTCGATGGTCACGGCGCGGTCCTCCGGAGGTCGGCGTGCTGCGGCAGGCGGGGGTCGTGGCGGTCGAGCAGGTGGGACACGAAGACGGGATCGGCGCCGATCACCGACAGGTGCCGGCGCAGGATGTCGATGCTCATCGGACGGAAGTCGGTGGCGATGCCGTCGAACTCCTCGTCCAGGCGCAGTGCGATCGGCACCGCCCGTTCCAGGACGTCGTGCACGGCGTCGGCGTGGCCGTCGAGCACCCCGCGACGCAGCGCGTGCAGACCGAAGCCGACGTGGCGGGACTCATCGCGGCACATGGCGGTGAAGGCGGCCTTGATGCCGTCGAACAGCCGAATTTCGCGCAGCGCGTGGACGAGCACTCGCTGTCCGACCAGGGCGAGGACGCCCTCGGTGACGAGGTGGAACAATGCCACCGCCTGGAGCCAGGCTGCGTGGTCGTCGGGGGTACGGGTCACCCCGCGCATGACCTCGCCCTCCAGCAGGGCGAGCTCGGTGTGCGCCGGTGTGGACATCTGCCACGCCTGGGCGAGCATCCGGCGCGGGTCGGGGTCGAGCCCCAGCACCTCCTCGCCCATCCGAAACACCGCCCGGGTGTGCCGAGCCTCGTCGGCGACCTGGGTGCCGAGGAACAGCGAGTACTCCTCGTCGGGCGACCCGATCAGGATCGGACCGAGCATGTCGAGTCCGGTGTACTCACCGATGATGAAGGTCGCCACGGTCTCCCGGAGCAGCGCACGCACGGGTTCGGGCACCCGGGAGTCGGCCATCATGGCGGCGTCCTGCTCCAGCCCGAGGTCCTCGGCTGACCACTGCTGGCGTTCCCATCGGCGGTACAGATCGATCGGTCCCGGCCGTTCCCGGGTGACCAGGTCGGCGTGCCGGAGCACGTCCCCGATCGGGATGTCCGGGAGCCTCGAGAGTTCGGCCTCGTCCATGAGCAACGTCGTCCAGCGCGACACGGGTACCCGCCTCGTCGTCGTGGGCGGACGAAAGCGGTGCCGGCCGGTGAGGTCCGGCGGGCACGCGACGATCTGCGTCCGCCCGGTGGGGATGAGCGAATGCAGGAAAGGGGGATCAGCACCGCGGTCGAGTGACCGCGCCGGGGACGGTACGGAGACGATCTCCTGCCGGGCAAGGCTCCGCCGGGCAGATACGACCGCGTTTCCCTCGGAAGAACCAATACTCATACATACTTCGATGTACCCGGACACCCGTCGTTCACCTGAGGTATGTGATGTGACCCCGTAACGCGCGTGACGCTGCCCGGCGAGATCCACCAGATCGTGTTGACTCGGACCTCGACCGTGCTACTTTCGGTACGCAGGATTCCGGGGGGAAGGGCGCAGAGGCGCCCCTGCGCGTCGCTCGACGCGGTTCGCCTCGAGGGACAGCACATCCTTGTACTGATTCGGTACTGATGCTTTCGATGTTCTGGGGGGAACGATCGTGACCATCCGGCACGAGCCGACTTAGCACTGCGGCGAGGCGATCCTGTTCGTCGACATCGGCCGACGAACGATGTCGGCGCGCGGTGCACGACGGCCCGCGGCCGCTCCGATCCGTGCGGTTACCCATCCTGCCGCGCCGATCATTCCTGTCCGTAACGCGCGGACGCCCATTCCGCGTGTGCGCGCAGACGTCATTCGCGTGCTCGATGGAGGCGATACGACAATGCCCGACAAGCTCTGCTCCCTGCGTTGGCCGGACGAATCCGACTATCGACTCGTCGAGCAATGGCTGAAGCCGTTGTCCCCCACCGCCGCATTGACCGGTGACGCGAACGAGCTCGTGTTCGCCAGCGACATCCGCGAGGCGAACGAGAGCGCTCGGGTGCGGTACCTCATGGTCGACCACCCCGACGGCGCCACCATCGGGGTGGTCAACTACCGACAGGTCGGCAGCGCCGGCTCCTATGCCGTCGGCGGGGCGGTCGGTGATCCGGGGCTCTGGGGGGCCGGTGCGGGCGCCGAGGCGTTCACACTGCTGGTGGATCTACTGTTCCACCAGCTCAATGCCCACCGTGTCGAGTTCACGACGGCGTCGTTCAACCGGCACACGATGAGCATGCTGACCCGGGGCGGATTCGTTCTGGAAGGTGTGCTGCGGGACTACTACTTCCTCGACGGCGAGTACCACGACCGCACCGTCTGGTCGATCCTGCGGGACGAGTTCCTCGTCGGCGCGCGTGAGCACGCGGAGCTGATGCCGGTCGCCGACCTCGTGCCCGAACGGGACAAGGTCCGGGCCCGCACCCTGTTCGCGAAGTACCTGGCCGCCGACCCGCCGACGTCGCTGCGTGGTTTCGAGGACCGCGCCGCACAGCGGCGACCGTACTGAGAGGCGCGCCGGTGAAACCGCTCGCCGAGCTGTACACGTTGTCCGACCGGGTCTTCTTCGACGCCCCGGACACCGACGGGGAGACCTTTGCCGAGGTGTCCGGCCCGCTGCCGCCGGGCTGGGAGCGGGAGCGGACCGGCCCGTGGGTGGTGCTTCGCCCGCCCGGGGTGGAGCTTCCCGACCAGGGCTGGAAGGTGCATGTCTCCGCCACTCCGGACAACGCGGCCGAACTCGTCGGTCTGGTCGTGCGGTGGGCGCTGGACAACGGGGTCACGGTCAAGTTCCTGTCCGGTCCCACACTGGTCCTCGCCCACAACCTGAAGTACGCCCCGCGTCCGTCCGGCGGAAAGGTGCTCGCGCTCTACCCGCGCGACCATGACGAGCTGCGCCGGGTGCTCACCGGTCTGCAGGGCGAGGTGGGCGGGCGACCGGGGCCGCGGGTCCTGACCGACCTGCGCTGGGAGGACGGGCCCCTGTACGTCCGCTACGGGGGCTTCCGCAATCGGTGGTGCACCGCGCCGGACGGCGAGCGCGTCCTGGCGATCGCCCGGCCGGACGGGACCCTGGTGCCCGATGAGCGCCGCCCGGTGTTCACGATGCCGGACTGGGTGGACCCGCCGGCGTTCCTGCGCGAAGCGCTCGCCCGGCGTTCCGCGGCCGACCCCGGCGTCGACTGGTGCGTGACCGAGGCCCTGCACTTCTCCAACGGCGGTGGGGTGTATGTGGCCCACCGCCCGGACCCTGCCGGAAGCGGTGTGGAGGAGGTCGTCCTGAAGGAGGGGCGTCCGCACGCCGGCCTGAGCCGGTCCGGATCCGATGCCGTCGCCCGGCTCGACCACGAAGCAGCGATACTGCGCCTGCTCGACGGCCTGGACGGTGTGCCGCAGCTCGTCGACGTCTTCACCGCCGCCGACCACCGCTTCCTGGCGATGACCCGGATCCCGGGCCGGACACTGCAGCTGTGGATGGCGCTGAACCATCCGCTGATCGGTCCTGGCGGGACGGCCGCCGACCGGGCCCGCTACGTGGAACGTGCGCTCGACCTGCGCGACCGGGTCGCGGGCCTGGTCGATCGACTGCACGCGCGTGGTGTGGTCTTCGGTGACCTGCATCCGGCCAACATCCTCGTCGACGACGGTCCGGACGGAATGCGGGTCGGGCTGGTGGACTTCGAGAACGCGTCCTCCCTCGCCGAGGAGCGCCGCCAAGAGATGGGCCACGCCGGGTTCGTCGCGCCCGGCAAGGCGGGTGCGGAGGTCGATCGGCACGCCCTCGCGGTGCTGACGCTGTGGCTGTTCCTGCCGCTGACGTCCCTGCTCTCGCTCGCTCCCGACAAGCTGGACCCGCTGGTCGACGTCGCACGGCAGCTGTTCGACCTTCCCTCCGACCTCGTCGCCGACATCCGGGCCGGCGCGCGTCCGACGGTCACGATGCCGTCGCCGATCACGGCACCCCGTGGGCCGGTGGACTGGTCCGTCGCGCTCGACTCGCTGAACAGTGCGATCGCCGCTTCCGCCACCCCGTGGCGCACCGACCGGCTTTTCCCCGGTGACATCGAGGCGTTCCGGACCGGTGGCGCCGGGTTCGCCCACGGTGCGGCGGGCGTCCTGTGGGCCCAGGTCGTGCACGGGAGTCCTGTCGACCCTGAACATGAGGACTGGCTGCGTACGCGTGCGCGCGGTCCGCTGCTCGGCGGGCCGGGCCTCGGCGACGGCGCGGATGGTGTCGCGCACGTGCTCGATCTGCTCGGACACACCGGCGAGGCCATGGATCTCCTGCGTCGCGCCGCGCCCGAGGTCGAGCAGGCCGCTGACCTGACATGGCTCGGAGGGCTGGCCGGCATCGGGCTGAATCAGCTTCACCTCGGGGCACGACACGACGAACCCACGCTGCTGGCGGCCGCGGTGCGAACAGGCGAACGGGTCGCGGCCGCGCTGGACTCAGGCGGTCCGTGCGGGATCGACCGTCCGCCGGGCGCGCTCGGCCGCGCGCGTGACCCGGGGACCCACGGCGGCCTTCTGCGCGGCTGGTCCGGACCGTGTTTGCTGTTCCTCGGGCTGCTCGACGCAACCGGTGAGGATCGGTGGGCTCGGGCGGCGTGCCAGGCGCTGGGCCGGGACCTGGACCTGTGCGTCACCGTCGCCGACGGCACGCTGCAAGTGGACGGGGGGTTTCGCACGCTGCCCTACCTGGAGGTCGGTAGCGCCGGTATCGCCCTGGCCGCCGACGCCCTTCTGGCCCGGACCGACGACGAACGCGCGCGGGCGGCATTGGACGCGCTCTCCGCGGCATGCGATAGCGAGTTTGTCGCAGAACCCAATCTCTTCTCCGGTCGTGCGGGACTTCTCGCCGCTTCTGCTCGACTGGCGCAGTCGGTGCGTGCTAATGTCGATCCAGCGCAGGTGATGGGCCACCTCTCGAAGATGGAGTGGCACTCACTCGCTTTCCATGGACATGTCTCCTTTCCCGGTGACGGATGTAGCCGCTTGTCCATGGATATGGGAACGGGAAATGCTGGAGTGCTCTCCGCGATCGGTTCGGCACTGGATCCGAAGCGCCCATTCCTGCCCCTCTTGGTCGACCATTGACCCCGATGAGCTGGGGTTGTGGTCTGCTACGTCGTGTGCGCGCGACCATCGGTCGGCCGCCGGGGATGCAAGAAAATCATCAGCAATCACCTGAGAGGATCTGACGATGAATGTTCTCGACCTGCAGGACCTGGAGACCTCCGCCGTCGAGTCGGCGCTGCCCGGAAGCACGGTCAGTTCCAGCTGCTAAATCTTCGAGGAGGGGTCCGGGAAATGCGTTCGGCGCGCGCGGCTGATTCATTTCGAGCGCCTGATTTGAACAGGGGGTGACAACGATGAACGTTCTCGACCTGCAGGCTCTGGAGACCTCTGCCGCTGAGTCGGCGCTTCCGGGCAGCACCGTCAGCACCGGCTGCTGACCGGTCCGCTTCCCCGAGCCGGTGCGGCGCGTGCGCGTCGCACCGGCTCGTCCTGTCCCGCCGGCCCCCGGCCGGCCCGCTCACGGGGGCGATGATGACCACACCTGTCGCGGTCACCGCCCAGCCCACCCGCGCTGCGTCGGCGTTGGTGCGGGCCGCGTTCGGCACCGCGCTCGCCGGCAACACCGTCGGTGCGGTCGGGTTCCCGCTCTTCGTCCTCGAGTCCACCGGCAGCACCGGGCTGACCGGGGCGGCCGTCACCGCCGCCGTCGCGGCCTCGGTGTTGACCGGCCTGCTGATGGGGCCGGTCCTGGACCGGTGGGGGATGCGTCGCAGCTGGCTCGCCGGAGTTCTGCTGGGCCTGCTCGCCACCGTCGCTCTCGTCGTACTGCACCGCGCGGGCGCACTGCCCGGCTGGGCGCTGCTCGCGCTCACCGCGGTCCGGTCCGCGGCGGACGAGCCCGGCCGGATCGCCGCCTTCGGACTGATGCCTCGGCTCGCTGCAGGAGCTGGCGGGACACTCGAACGGGCCAATGCCACGCTTCGGGCGATGAGCGCTGTCGCGACCATCGCTGGACCGGTCGCCGCCGGGGGGCTCGTCGCGGCCTCCGGAACGGTCGCACCGCTGATCGTCGACGCCGCCGCCGGAGGAGTCGCCGTCGTCCTGCTCACCCTACTCGGCAGGGTGCTCGGTTCCTCCGGCGAACCGGTGCCCGAGGCGGCGGCCGATCGGTCCCGCTATCGTGACGGGCTGCGGGAGGCCCTGCGGTACCTACGGGGTGACCGGGTGCTGCGCGCACTCGTCGTGGTGACCGCGTTGTTCGCCACCCTTGACTCCGGTCTCGTCACGATCGGCCTGACCAGCTACGCCGACCGGTTGCTCGGCGACCCGGCCTGGTATGGCGGCCTGGCCGCCGCGTTCGGTGCGGGCGCGCTGGTGGGCACCGTCGCGTTCGGACTGGCCGGACACCGGCTGAAGCGGCGCGTGGTGTATCTGACCGGTTACCTCGCGCTCGCGACGGTCGTCGTACTGCTGCCCTGGTGCCCCGGACCGGTGGCCGCACTGGTGCTCGTCGCCGTCGCAGGTGTCCTCATCAGTCCGGTCGACCTGATCTACATGCAGGAGCTGCAGGAGCGGGTTCCGCCACGGATGTTCGGCACCGTCGCGGGCACGGCCACGACGGTCGTGTCCGCCCCGGGGCCGGCCGGCGTGTCCTTGCTGACTTGGGCACTCGCCACGGGCGACGTGCACGGCACGTTCGTCGTCCTCGGCGTCGTCTACGCGCTCGCCGCGCTGCCGCTGCTCCTCGCCCGTCCGTTCCGGGCGCTCGGCGACGCCCGTCACCGCCGCATCGATCCCGGGGAGGGACCGTGGACCTGACTGCACCCGGAGACCCGGGTTTCCGGCTGAACGGACGCAACGCCTCGTGGACGATCGAGCACGACCGGGTCGTGGTCGAGTACGCCGACTCGCCCGGCTCGCCCGGGCTGTTGCGCCGGATCGGCGTGCGGACCGTCCCGCTCGTCGCGCTGTCGGGGGTCCACCTGGCGACAGGTGAGGGATGCCCGGTCCTGCGGCTCGAGCTGCGGCCGGGCGCCGATCCCTATCTCGACGTGGCAGCGGGCCAGCTGCGGCCGGAACACCATCCCTACCGACTGGAGCTGGACCGAGAGCAGACCGACCTGGCAGCTCACCACGCGCGAACTCTCGCGCTGCACGCCGAGCTGAACCCCGACTCCGACCGGCCGTGTGCGACCTACCTGACCCATGCCGCCGACCCGCCGGCGCGGTTACGCGGTTACGACGGCGAGGCGTGGCTCGACGAGGACGCGCTGAGGTTCCGCTGGAACGGGGCGGCGTCGGAGGCGAAGCAGCGCGCGGGCGACACCGTCCACCGCTACGCCGAGATCGATCGCGTCGAGTGGGTCCGACCGGGTCTGGTCTCCGGCCATCTGCGGGTCGTCGCGGCGGATGCGGCGCCGACCGCGCCACCGGCCTCCGATGATCCGGCTGCCCTGTTGTTCGGGCTCGGCCTCGGCGGTCTCACCGCGTCGCTGCTCTTCGCCGCTGCGCTGGCCGTACGTACCCGCACGGCGACGGCCGACGGCGCGGGCCCGCCCCGTGCCGCGAGCACCCACCCGGCGGCCGACCCCGGGCGGATCGCCGCTGCCGTCCGGGCCCTGGACGGCCTGGTAGCCGACGGCCTGCTCGATCCCGCGGACTTCGTCCGCCGCCGGGACGAGTTGCTCGACCGGCTCTGACCAGTCACCACCGCCACCCGCCGCACCGACACGAGGAGGACCGATGGCCGACATCGTCTACTTCCCGGGGCTGGTCCCGACGACCTTCGCCACGATCGAGACCTATCTCCGGACCGACATGTACGCGCGCGCTCGCCTGCGCGAGGCCGACGAGGTACTCGGCTACAGCCTGGTCGACGCCTACCGCGACGCGGAGGTCTACGACTGGGAGGTCTACGAGGCCGGGGTTCTCGCACTCAGCCTCGCTCTGGCCGACTGGGCCGACGACACCCTGGACCTGGACCCGATCGCGTTCGGCGGCCAGAGTTTCGGCGCGATCGTCGGGGCGGTCTGGGCCGGTGCCCTGCCCTACCACGACGCGCTGCGGCTAGTCCGGGAGAGCACCCGCGTCGAGCTCGACTGGTTCGGCTCCCGTCCGGACCCGCTGGGCTGCTTCTTCTTCTACCGCCTCGACGCTGCGACAGTCGACGGGCTCGTCGCGCGGGCCCGGGCGGAGGGACACGTCGTCGAGGGGTCGATCTACCTCGACAACTCCGTGCACGCGGTATCGGGGACCGTGACCGGACTCGACCGGATGCGCGAACTCGTCGCCGAGGCGGGCGGGCACGCGTTCTACTCGATGAACCGGGCCGAACACTGCTCGCTGGTCCAAGGACTGCGAGACCGCCTGGCTGCCGAGGTCTACCACGACCTGCGGTGGTTCCGGTCCCCGCTGCCGATGCTGTCCGACGTCACCGGCGAGCTGCTGACCGGTCCCGATGAGATCCGCGACGACCTGCTCGACGGCTGGGTGACCCCGGTGCACTGGGCTGCTGTCTCGTCGGCGATCCGCCGGGCCGGCGCCGACCGCGCCGTCGTCATCGGACCGCGCACCATGTTCGGCCGGCTGACCGCGCGCACCGTGCCGACTGCCGTCCTCACACCGCGGTCGGTGCTCGACCATCCGGCTACGGCGTTTCGCCTCCCGGCACCGGCTCGTCCCGACCGGGTCCCCGCCACAGTCGCGGCGACGGGAGGGGACCGGTGAGCGACGCCGCCCGGACCTACCCGGGGGCGTGGCACACCGTCGCGGACTTCCTGGCCTCCGCCGGGGTGGACACGATCTTCGGTCTCCCGTCCGACGCCCTGCTGCTCCTGGCGGCCGTGCGCGACCACCGACTGCGGATGGTGCTGTGCCGCGACCAGCGCAACGCCGCGTTCGCCGCGACCGGGTACGCACTCCAGACCGGCCGGCCCGCGGTGCTGGCCGTCGGCAAGGGCCCCGCCGTGACGAACGCGCTCACAGGACTGCTCGAGGCATCGTGCTCGGCCGCCCCGGTGCTGGTCCTCGCCTCCGGGACCGCAGTGCGCGCCCGAGGAACCGCGGCGTTCCAAGAGCTCGACCAGCTCTCGGTGGTCCGTCCGCTCGTGGGTTGGGCGGAACGGGTCGACCACCCCGACCGGGTACCCGGCGCGGTCGAACGGGCCTGGACTGCCGCCGTCGCGGGTCGTCCCGGTCCGGTCTACCTGGAGCTGCCCGACCATCTCGGCACCGCCCCGGTCGAACGGCCCCTGCCGTGGTCCTCGGCCGTGGAGGTGTCGACGGCGTTCCGTTTCGGCCGGGACAGCGCGGCGGTCGCGGCTCTCCGCGCCGCGCGCAGGCCGGTGCTGCTGGTGGGTGGCGGGGCCCGCCACCGCAACGCCGACCGGCGCATCGAGCGGCTCGCCGACCGGACCGGTGCCGCGATGTTCGCCACCGCGTCCGGGCGCGGGACCATCGACGAGGCCCATCCGCGCTTCCTCGGGCTGTCCGGTCTCTATCTCCGCCCGGCCGCCGAGAAGGTGTGGCACGACGCGGATCTTGTCGTCGCCCTCGGCAGCCGGCTCGAGGAGACCACTGTGTTGGGCGCGGGTGTGCCCACCGTGCTGCAGGTCAACCTCGACGCCGAGGACCTGTCCGCGTCCTTTCCTGGGCCGCGGGTCGTCGGCGACGTTGGGGCGGTCGTCGCCGCGTTGCACGAGGTGACCGGCGGCGGCCCCGGCGCCGAACCGGAGTGGCGCGAACGGATCGGGGCCACCCGCGCGGAGCTCGACGCGGAGGCCCGCACAGCCGGCGGGCCCGGGGGCCCGCCAGTCGCCCGGTTGCTCGCCGCGCTCGACCGGACGCTCCCGGCGGAACGGGTGCTGGTGCAGGAGAACGGTCTGACCGACATGTGGTCCTACCTGTTCCCGTACCTGCCGTGCCGGGCCGGAGCAGGGTCGATCGTGCCCTCGGAACAGACCAGCCTCGGCTTCGGTGCGGCTGCCGCGACCGGCGTCGCGATCGGCGCGCCGGGACGTCAGGTGGTCGCGTTCGTCGGCGACGGCGCTTTCGCGCTCGCTTCGGCCGACCTGGTCACCGCGCACCGCGAACGCGCCGGAGTCCTGTACGTCGTGCTGTGCAACGGCGGCTACGGCTGGCTGCAGTCCCAAGCGGACCAGCGAGACCTGGACCGCGCCCGGTTCGGGTTCGTCACCGACGTCGGACCGCCGCCGGCACCGGCGGATCCGACGGTGCACCGGGCCACCCTCGACCCGCGCGGCGACGTGGCCCCGGTCCTGGCCGCGGCACTGGCCGCGTGTGCACAGGGGCGCACGGCCGTGCTGTACGTGCCCGTCGACCTGGCCGACGCACCACCCGGACTGTCCGAGGTGGACGGCGACTTCCCTGCCCCGCGCCCCGAGGGCGACGACGACAGCACACCCGGGAACGGAGACCGCGCATGACCATCACCGAGGACCTTCGCCGAATGCGCCGCCGCGTGGTCGTCACCGGATGGGGAACCGTCACCCCGCTCGGCAACGATGTCGAGAGCACCTGGTCGGCGATGTTGGCCAGCCGTAGCGGCATCAGCCCGATCACCGGCTTCGAGGTCTCCGATCTCAGTACGCGCATCGGCGGTGAGATCCGCGGTTTCGATCCCGACGTCTACCTGCCGCGGCCGGTGAGCCGGCGGATGGACACCTACGCCCGGTACGCCTTCGCCGCCGCGGTGCAAGCACGCGACGCAGCGAAGCTCGTCGTCGACGACGAACTCGCCCCGCGGCTGGGGGTGCTCATCGGCAGCGGTTACGGTCCCGTCCGCTACAACCACGGTGTCGCGGACACGCTGCGCGACCACGGGCCACGGCGGATCAGCCCCTACGCCCAGGTCACCGGTGTGATCGACAACGCAGCCGGTGAGATCAGCATGCAGTTCGGGGCGTGCGGACCGACTCGTGCCATGAGCACGGCCTGCGCGACCGGTACCGACTCGATCGGCGAGGCGGCGCGGTGGATCGCCTATGGGCACGCCGACGTCGTCGTTGCCGGTGGGGCCGACGACTGCATCACCCGCGGTGACCTCGCCGGAAGCGGCAACGCCCGCGCTCTGTCCACCCGCAACGACGACCCGCACGGCGCGTCCAGGCCGTTCGACGCGGCGCGCGACGGCTTCGTAATGAGCGCCGGCGCCGGGGTGGTCGTGCTGGAGGAGCTCGACCGGGCGGTCGGACGCGGCGCGCCGATCCTGGCCGAGGTCCTCGGCTACGCGGCGACCTCAGATGCCCACCACTGGACCGCGCCACACCCCGAGGGCACCGGCGCGAAAGCGGCCATGCGCGGCGCGCTGGCCGATGCCGGTCTGACTCCCGACGCGGTCGGCTACGTCAACGCCCACGGGACCAGCACCCCCGTCGGCGACGAGCGCGAGGTCCGGTCGATCCGGGAGGTGCTCGGCGAGCACGCCACGCGGATCCCGGTCAGCTCGACCAAGTCGATGACCGGGCACATGATCGGTGCCGGGGGAGCTGTCGAGGCGATCGTGTCGGCGCTGGCGATGCGTGACGGCGTCGCCCCGCCGACGATCAACTGCACAGACCCGCTGGACCCGGAGATGAACTTCGTCGCCCACGTCCCGCAGGAACACGACATCCAGATCGCGATGAGCAACTCCTTCGGGTTCGGCGGACACAACGCCGTCCTGGTCCTGGGCCGCTGGGACGGCTGAGCCGGGCGCGGACGGAGACGGGCGGGGCGGACGGTGATCACCGTCCGCCCCGCCCGTCATCGTCTCGACATCAGCGGCCCGGGTCGGACCCCACCGTCCGGCGTCCCCGCCGGAGGCCGTCGAGCAGGTCCAGCACTCCCACGATCACCAGGACGATCCCGAGCGGGCCACCCCGGAACCAGAAGAACTCCAGGTCGGTGAAGAACAGGGCGAGGACACCGCCCACGATGATGAGTGCTGCACCGAGTCCGATCCGCCAGTTCATCGCTGCTCCTTCGTCGTCGTCGGAATCGACGCTAACAACGCTGCCGAGCCTGTCCAACGCCTTCACCGGAAGATCGTCCGAAGTCGTCAGCGCAGGTGGGGCGGGGTGCGACGAAAGTCGTACGCGTGATCGGGTGGGGTCGTCCGGATTTCGCTCAGGGGTCGATCACCAGCCAGCCGCCGTGGTGCTCGGACACCGTGAACGACCGGCCGGTGCGCTCCCCGATCCGGGTCAGGACGCGCTCGTCGAAGACCCGGACGTGACCCCAGGCGGGGTTCGGCTCGTCCTCGAACGGGACGGCGACGACCACCCGTCGCCGGGCGAGGCGCAGCATCTCGGCGACGACCTCGTCGCCGTCGGACTCGGACAGGTGCTCGACGAGGTGCACGGCGAACACGGTGTCCGCGCAGCCGTCGGGCAGCGCGACGGCACGCGCGTCGGCGACGTGGGTCTCGAGGTCGGCGCCGAGCTGCGGCGCCATCCGGGTCAGCAGGTCGACGGTGCCGCCGGTGAGGTCGGTGGCGGTGACGCGGTGGCCGTCGCGGGCCAGCTGCAGCGACAGGAAGCCGAAGCAGCAGCCGAGCTCCAGCACCTCCTCGCCCAGCACGAGGGACCGGGCGCGGGCGTGCACCGGCGCCATCTCGGCGTTGGTGCCGCCCGGCTCCGGCTCTCCGGCCAGCGCGTCGAGGGTGTTGCGGTAGAAGGCGAGCCACGCGTCGTCCGGGAGCTCGGGGTCCTTCGCGGCGCTCGCGACGCAGGCGACGAACGCCTCCTCGAATCGCTCGGCCGGCAGGATCCCGGGCTGCACCAGGGTGCGGTCCAGCCAGCCGGCGAGGTCGTTGGAGAGCCGGTCGGTTCCGATCATGGATCGCTCCTGTGCGTGCGGGGGGACCCACGCCACGCTAGGCGGTCACGGGCACGCCGCACCACGTCCGACGGCCCGGTCCCTCCCCGTCCGGACGGTGGGGGCGAGTGCCGGCGTCCGGGGGCTCAGACCGCCTGCGCGGCGAGCAGCCGGGCCTTCAGCGCGGCGTCCTTGTTGACCGGGTCGTGGGCGCCGTCCGGGACGGTCCCCGCGGCGACCGCGATCGCGTTCATGGTGCCGACCATCCGGCACAGGTGGGCGATGCGGCGCTCGTCGGCGTCGACGGGCGGGGCGCCGTCCAGCAGGGCCAGGGTGCGGTCCACCCAGATCACCTCGGCGTGCATCCCGGCCTGTTCGAGCACACCGCGCAACCGCAGCCCGATCTCGCGGCGGGACAGCCCGTTCCAGCTCTCCAGCGTGCGGGCGTCGAGCGGGAACAACCGGTCCCGGTCGCGCAGATGGATCAGCTCCAGGGCGTGCGCGCGGCCGTAGGCGCAGTACGTGCACCCGTTCACCAGGGAGATCGTGAGCCCGGCCAGGTGGGTGCGGACGGGGCCCAGCACGTGCAGGGTGACCAGGAAACGCGGGAAGTTCGCCGCGAACCAGCGCAGCGCGGGACCGCTGCCCATCGTGGCGACCATCGCGGGGATCACCCCGGGCGTGTAGCCCCACAGCGCCGTGCACAACCGCCCGACGGCCCGGACGACCAGCCCACCCTCATCCACCACACGGCCCGCCTTCCGAAGGGAGTTCCATGATACGTGGGGAGGCCCCCGTGCGGTCCGAAATGGGCCGAACGGCCCATCCCGGGGACCGCTGCGGTGCGCGGCCGGACGTTCGCGCGGTTAGCGTTCGGTCATGGCTCTCGTCCCCGCCGTCGTCGCGCCCCGCCCGCTGCCGATCGAGGATCCCGAGGCCCTGGTGGACTCGGAGATCGAGGTCGGCGACCCGGGACCGTACGACCTGCTCGTCGACGTCCGCGCCGTCTCGGTGAACCCGGTCGACCGCAAGGTCCGTGCCTCCTTCGACCCGGCCGACGGGCCGAAGGTGCTCGGATACGACGCGGCGGGCGTCGTCGTCGGGGTGGGGGCGTCGGTGCACGGGTACGCCCCCGGCGACGAGGTCTACTACGCCGGCGCGATCGACCGGCCCGGCAGCAACGCCCACCGTCAGCTCGTCGACTCGCGCATCGTCGGCCGCAAGCCCTCGAGCCTGGACTTCGCCGCCGCTGCCGCGCTGCCGCTGACCTCGCTCACGGCCTGGGAGTGCCTGCACGACCACCTGCGGGTCACCGCGGAGTCCACCGGCACCCTGCTCGTGGTGTCCGCCGCGGGCGGTGTCGGCTCGATGGTCCTGCAGCTCGGCCGCCGCACCGGGCTGACCCTGGTCGGTACCGCGTCGCGGACGGAGTCGGCGGACTGGGCCCGTGCGATGGGCGCGCACGCGATCGCCGACCACCACGACCTCGTCACGACCGTCCGTGCGGCCGCTCCGGACGGCGTCCAGTACGTGTTCTCACCGGTCTCGGAGGGCAACGTCGAGGCCTACGCCGAGCTCATGACCCCACGCGGCATCGTCGTCGCCATCGACGAGCCGGAGGGGCTGGACACCCTGCCGCTGAAGGCGAAGTCGCAGGCCTGGCACTGGGAGCTGATGTTCACCCGGCCGCTGTCCGAGCCGACCTCGACGGTGCAGCGGGAGATCCTGGACGAGGTCGCCCGCCTGGTCGACGCCGGCGAGCTGCGCACCACCGAGACGCGGCGCCTGCAGGGCCTGACCGCCGAGTCGGTCCGCGAGGCGCACCGGCTCATCGAGTCCGGCAGCACCGTCGGGAAGATCGTCGTCGAGCGCTGACCCGGGGTGTCGTGCACCATCGGGGACGGGGCGGGGGTCAGCGGCCGATCAGCTCGCCGGCCATCTCGTTGGTCGTGGCCTCGAAGCCGGACAGGTCCCGGACCACGCGGACGCGGTCGCAGTACTCGGCGTAGGCGGGCAGGTCGCAGCGACCCAGCCCCCAGGAGTAGCGCGGCTCCGGGGTCAGCCAGATCGTCTCCCGGGCCCGCCGGGTGATCTCGACGAACGCCTCCATGTTGGGGTCGTTGCCGTTGCCCCGGCCGTCGCCGAGCACCAGCACCGTGGTGCGCCGGGTGACCGCCGAGCCGTGGTCCTCCAGGAACTGGCCGAAGGCCAGGCCGTAGTGGGAGTTGGCGTCGACGTCGAGCTGGTCACCGCCGAAGATCAGCCCGAGGGCGTGCTCGACGGGGTGGTCGGCGAACAGGTCGGTCACCTCGACCAGGTCGGCGACGAACGCGAACGAACGCACCTGGCCGAACAGGTCCTGCAGACCGTGCACCAGGTGCAGGGTGAACCGTGCGGTGGCCCGGACCGACAGCGAGACGTCGGTCAGCACCACCAGGCGCGGCTTGTCCTCCCGGCGCTGCACGGTGACCGGGGAGAACGGGACGCCGTCGTAGCGCATGTTCTTGCGCATGGTCCGGGCCGAGTCGATCCGGCCCCGCGGCGAGACCCTTCTGCGGTGGGTGAGCGCGCCGTGCAACGACTTCGCGAGCCGCCGCAGCGACTCCTCCAGCTGCATGCGCTCGGACTCGTTCGCCCGGTCGACCTCGGCGACGCGTTCGGCGTCGTCGTGGCCCTCGACGATCCGCTGCTCGATCGCGAGCAGTTTCTCCAGATGGGCCTTGAGCAGCTCGGGGAGGTTGTCGAGCACCCCGGTGAGACGCCGGCGCAGGGCGGCCGCGTCGTCCTCGGTCCCCTGCTCGGACTCCGAGAGCCGGTCCTCCTCGGAGTTCAGCCAGCCGAGCAGCGCGTCCTGCTGGGCGACCGACAGGTCGGCGTCGACCTTCGTGCCCTGCTGCTGGGAGATGTCGCCGGGCTGCCCGCCGCCGGAGAACCGGTCGGTCTCGATCTGGACGCGCTGGCCGTCGGCGCCGTCGCCTGCCTGCTCCTTGGAGAGCACGATCTCGTCCGTCATCGAGGCCATGTCGATCTTGTTGGCCTCCTGGTGCAGGTTGTACTGCTCGGCCAGGTCCTCCGGGTCGAAGAACTCCTTGATGTCGACCGGGGAACCATGGTCGTGGCCTTCCTGGGGGGTCTCCGACGGTTCCTCGGACAGCGTGAAGTTCTCCAGCGGGGTGTCGTCGGACATGTCGCCGTGCCCGTGGCCGTGACCCGTGTCGGCCTCGCCTACCCTGACCAGGGAGAAGAACAGGTCGAAGACCTCGTCGAAGGTCGCCTCGTCGCGGCGGTCCTTGATCAGCGCGATGCGCAGCGCCTCCTTCAGCACCGACCTGTCGGACAGCACCCCCGGCTGGGCGGCACAGGCCATCGCGTCGAGCGCCTCGGAGACCGAGATGCGCACCGACCGGATCCGCAGGAGCCGGACGAAGCGGTGGATGCTCGCTTCCATGCCGACGCCCCGATCAGACCCGGCGCTTGCGGGAGCCGCCGAAGGAGCGGGTGCCCTGGCCGGGCGAGACCTTCCGGATCGCCGACGGCGGCGGGGCGACGCTGCCCGGGAGGCCACCGTAGATGCCGCCGTGCCGGCCCGCCTGGTCCTTCGCCGCGCGCTTGGCGCGGCCGTCGACGTCGCCGTCGTCCGGGTCGTCGTCGCGGGCCCGCGCGGTGCGCGCCGGCGGGGCGGCGGGCTCGTCGTGGTCGTGGTCGTGGTCGCCGTCGTGGCCGTGTCCATGTCCGTGTCCATGGCCGTGCCCGTGCCCGTGCTCGGCGACGACCGCGTTCGGGTCGACCAGCCGCGGCAGCGCGTCCAGGGCCTTCGTGACGTCCTTGTCGTACTTGACGACGACCGAGACGGTGTCGGAGAGGATCTGCGAACTCAGCTCGTCGACGCCCAGGACGGCCAGCGTGCGGGCCCAGTCGATGGTCTCCGAGATCGACGGCGACTTGCGCAGCTCCAGCTCGCGCAGCCCGCGCACGACGTTGACGAGCTCCTCGGCCAGCTGGTCCGACAGCCCGGTCTTCTTCGACTTCACGATCTCCAGCTCGCGGGAGGCCGACGGGTAGTCGAGGAACAGGTGCAGGCAGCGACGCTTGAGCGCGGCCGCGAGGTCCCGGGTGTTGTTCGAGGTCAGCAGCACGTACGGGCGCTGCTTCGCGACGAAGGTCCCGATCTCGGGGACGGAGATCTGGAACTCGCCCAGGGTCTCCAGCAGCACGGCCTCCAGCGCCTCGTCGGCGCGGTCGACCTCGTCGATCAGCAGCACGACGGGCTGCTCGGAGCGGATGGCCTCCAGCAACGGACGCGGCGCGAGGAAGCGCTCGGAGAAGAACACGCTCTCCTGGGACCCGATGCGGTCGACCGCGGAGGCGAGGTCCGGGGCGTCGGAGACGAGCTGACCGATCTTCTCGCGGAGGATCTGGGTGTACATCAGCTGCTTGCCGTAGTCCCACTCGTACAGGGCCTTGGTCTCGTCCTGGCCCTCGTAGCACTGCAGACGCAGCAGCCGGCGCCCGGTGGCGACGGCGAGCATCTTGGCCAGCTCGGTCTTGCCGACCCCGGCGGGTCCCTCCAGCAGCAGCGGCTTGTCCAGGCGGGTCAGCAGGAACACCGTCGTCGCCAGGCGGGTGTCGGCGATGTAGCCCTGCTCCCGCAGGGTCTCGACCACCTGGTCGACGGACTCGAAGGGGCTGGTCGAGGCGACGGCCTCCGCCGCCTCGGTCACCGTGGGGACGACAGCCTCGGACACTCGGGTATCTCCTTCGCGGACCGCACCGGCTCTGGTGCGGGGACGAGCGGGGCCGCGGCCGGCGGGCCCACCCACCCGAGTATCGCCTCGGACGGCTGGGCCCGCCGGTGCGACGGTGGACCTCCTGACCTGCGGATCAGGTCAGCAGGTCGTCCAGGTCACCGTTGATGGAGTGGTCGACGACCGGGCGGACGGTCTCGAACGTGCACTCCTTCGGGTTGCCCGGGGTGCAGGCGTCGCCGAGGACGTGGTTGGTGATCCGGTCGACGTCGGCCGCGTCGCCGATGATGGTGGGCGCGTTCTCGTAGAACTTGGTCGGGCCGACACCGAGCCGGTTCTTCGAGTAGGTGTCCTGCTTGACGTCGGCGAACTTCTCCGGGATGCCCACGTCGCGCAGCAGCCGGATGGACGCGGCGAGCGCCGCGTCGGCGGCCTGCGGCTTGGTCATGCCGCGGGTGTCGACACCCATGGCCTCGGCGATGTCGGCGAAGCGCTCGTAGACCACCGGCATGTTGAACGCCCACACGCGGGGCAGCGCGATGGCGTTGTTCAGGCCGTGGTGGGTGTCGTAGAACGCCGACACGGCGTGGCTGATCGAGTGGATGATGCCGAGACCACCGGAGTTGAACGCCTGGGCCGCGATGTACTGCGCGTACATCATGCCTTCGCGGCCGGACAGCTCCTGGCCGTTCCAGACGGCCTTGCGCAGGTTCTGCGCGGTCAGCTTGATGGCGTGCAGGGCGTTGCCCAGCGACGGCTGGAAGTCCAGCCGCGAGACGTAGGGCTCCGAGGCGTGGGCGAGCACGTCGAAACCGCACTGCGCGGTGTAGTCGATCGGGCAGTCGTAGTAGAGCACCGGGTCGTCGATCGCGAGGGTGGTGACCGACGCGTCGTCGAAGGCGACGTACTTGTGCGGGTTGTCGGGGTCGGTCGTGGTGTCGGTGATGACGTAGGCCCACGAGGTCTCCGAGCCGGTACCGGCCGTGGTGGAGACCGCGATGTGCGGCGGGTTGGCCGGGTTCTCGGACTTGTTGAAGCCCTCGAACTCGTTGACGTTGCGACCGTCGTGGGCGACCGAGACGCGCGCGCCCTTGCAGGCGTCGTGCGAGGAGCCGCCGCCGATGGAGACGAAGGAGTCGCAGTTGTTCTGCTGGTAGAGGCCCACAGCGTCCATGACGTTGTAGTCCTTGGGGTTCGACTCGACCTTGTCGTACAGCACGACCTCGAGGCCGTGGTACTTCATCGACTCGACGATCTTGTGGACGATGTCGGTGCCGCGCAGGCCCGACGTCATCACCAGGGTCTTCTTGAAGCCCAGCTTGAGCGCCTCGGGGCCGATCAGCTCGTGCGACCCCGGGCCCATGAGCGCGCGCGGGAACGGGTGGAACTCCTTGATGGGGAACGGCTTGAGCAGCTCGTCTACCTGCATGTCAGCCCTTTCTGAGGCAGGCGGATGGGGTCGAGGCCGAACGCTAGGACCCCTGTGGCCGCGCGCACAGGGGTGATCGGCATTACCCCTCGGGAGACCGGGCAGGAAACCCCTCCGAACGGAGGGGGGCAGGGTGAGGCCGCCCGTCGATCCGTGCGGAGAGAGCTGGGTGCTGCAAACGTATGGCAACAGGGAGAGTTCGGCAACAGTTCGCCGGGGTCGTCCTGGGTTAGGGTCGGTCCGCCGACGGTTCGTGTCATCCCGGGAACGGGGCGTCACGAGGCAAGAGGGAACCCGGTGGGAATCCGGGACTGCCCCGCAGCGGTGAACGGGAACGACCGCCGTCAACAGCACTGGGAGTGATCCCGGGAAGCGACGGCCAGTAGGTGTGAGCAGTGCGCCCGTGAGTCCGAAGACCTGCCGCCGGTGCGTGCGCCGTCCGGCGTGCGCGGATCCGTGGCCTCGCGGGAGGGCCGGGCGGACGACCGGGCACCGTCGTGCCCGGCGGTCGCAGGCGCCCCCTGCCGGCGACGGGTCCTCCACCGCACTCGCGAGGAGAGAGGGCCGTGAGCATTCCTTCCAGCAGCACCATCGGCAGCACCGTCCTGGGGTACCCCCGGATCGGGCCGGACCGGGAGCTCAAGCGGGCGACCGAGGCGTACTGGGCCGGGCGGAGCGACGCGTCGGCACTGCACGACGTCGCCGCCGGACTGCGCTGCGACACCTGGACCGGGCTGCGCGACGCCGGGCTCGGCTCGGTGCCGGGCAACACGTTCTCGTTCTACGACCACGTCCTGGACACCGCGCTGGCGGTCGGGGCGGTGCCGGAGCGCTTCGCCGGCATCACCGACCCGCTGGAGCGGCTGTTCGCGATGGCGCGCGGCCGCACCGGTGCCCCGGCCTGCGAGATGACCAAGTGGTTCGACACGAACTACCACTACCTGGTCCCCGAGGTCGGCCCGGCCACCCGGCTCGCGCCGGGCAGCCGCAAGGCCCTCGACGAGTTCCGTGAGGCCCTGCGCATCGGGATCACCACCCGCCCGGTGCTGGTCGGACCGGTGACCTTCCTGCTGCTGTCGAAACCGGCCGACGGCGCACCGGAGGGCTTCCGTCCGCTGGACCTGCTCGGGCCGCTCGTCGAGGTCTACCGAGACCTGCTCGCCGAGCTCGCCGAGGCAGGCGCGGAGTGGGTGCAGCTCGACGAGCCCGCCTTCGCCGCCGACCGGACGCCCGAGGAGATCGCGGCGCTGCGCCGGGCCTACGACCGGCTCGCCTCGGCGACCCGGCGGCCGAAGATCCTCGTCGCGTCGTACTTCGGGGAGCTGGGCCCGGCGCTGCCCGTGCTCGCCGCCACGGCCGTCGAGGGGCTGGCGCTCGACCTCGTCGCGGGGGATGCCGACCTCGATGCCCTCGACCCGGCGGTCCCCGGGCTGGACCGGAAGGTGGTGCTGGCCGGCGTCGTCGACGGACGCAACGTGTGGCGCACCGACCTGGACCGGGCGCTGGCGACGGCGCAGCGGCTGGTCGGCGTCGCGGGGCGGGTCGAGGTCTCCACGTCGTGCTCGCTGCTGCACGTCCCCTACGACCTGACCGTCGAGACGGCCCTGCCCGGCGACGTCGTCGACATGCTGGCGTTCGCCCGGCAGAAGGTCGAGGAGGTCGTGCTCCTCGGGCGCGCCCTGCACGAGGGACCGGACGCGGTCGCGGCGGAGTTCGAGGCCGCACGAGCGACCAGGAAGCGGGTCGCGGCCACCGCGCGCCGCGACGAGCGGGTGCGCTCCCGGCTCGACGCGCTCGGCCCCGACCACTACCGGCGCAGCCCCGGCGACGTCCGGGCGAAGGCCCAGCGCGAGGCGCTCGGCCTGCCCGTCGTGCCCACGACGACGATCGGCTCCTTCCCGCAGACCGCGCAGATCCGGCGCGACCGGGCCGCGCACCGCTCCGGCGCGATCGACACCGGCACCTACACCGAGCGGATGCGTCAGGAGATCGTCCGGGTGGTGCGGCTGCAGGAGGACATCGGGCTCGATGTCCTGGTGCACGGCGAGCCCGAGCGCAACGACATGGTCCAGTACTTCGCCGAGAACCTCGACGGATTCGCCACCACCGACCACGGCTGGGTGCAGTCCTACGGCTCACGCTGCGTGCGCCCGCCGATCCTGCACTCCGACGTGTCCCGGCCCCGGCCGATCACCGTCGGCTGGGCGGAGTTCGCGCAGTCGCTGTCCGAGGCGCCGGTCAAGGGGATGCTCACCGGGCCGGTCACCATCCTCGCCTGGTCGTTCGTGCGTGACGACCAGCCGCTGGGCGACACCGCCCGGCAGGTCGGGCTGGCCCTGCGCGACGAGGTCGTCGACCTGGAGGCGGCCGGGATCCGGATCGTCCAGGTCGACGAGCCCGCGCTGCGCGAGCTGCTGCCGCTGCACGAACGGGACCGGGCCGCCTACCTGGACTGGGCGGTGGACGCGTTCCGGCTGGCCGTCGGGGCCGTGGCCGACACCACCCAGATCCACACCCACCTCTGCTACTCCGAGTTCGGCGAGGTGGTGGGGGCGATCGACGGGCTCGACGCCGACGTCACCACGGTCGAGGCGGCCCGGTCGCGGATGGAGGTGCTGGCCGACCTCGGCCCGGGGGTCCCGCGCGGGCTCGGCCCGGGCGTCTACGACGTCCACTCGCCCGAGGTCCCCGCCACCGACGAGCTGGTCGACCAGCTCCACGCGGCCCTGCGCCACATCGGGCCCGACCGGCTGTGGGCCAACCCGGACTGCGGGCTCAAGACCCGCGCGGAACCCGAGACGGTCGCGGCGCTGACCAACCTGGTCGCCGCGGCCCGCCGCGTCCGTGAGGCGACCGCGACCGGCTGAGCCCGGTCCGCGCCGACCACCCGTCACGGGTGACGAGCGGGCCGTGCGTGCGGAGGTTCGGCACGGACGGTCCGCTCGTGCGGGGACTCGTGCGGGGACGAGGACGTTGCTCACGCCGCGTTGATTGAACAGGTGCTCAGATGTAGGCATACGGGGTGATCGCACGACAGATGGCCGCACTGCTCGCGGCCGCCGCCCTCCTGCTCGCCGGATGCGGCGCCGGCGGGAGCGGCGGCGCCGCGACCCCGGACCCGTCCGGCGAGCTGACCGTGGCCCTGCAGTTCCCGCCGCGCGCCGACTACGCCTTCGACGCCGACGACGGTGCCCGGTTGCAGTCCCTCGGCGTCGCGGAGACCCTGACCACCGTCGACGCCGACGCCCGGCCGGCGCCGATGCTCGCGACCGCGTGGCAGCAGCAGGGCAACGCCTGGCGGTTCACCCTGCGCCAGGGCGTGCGGTTCCACGACGGCTCCCCGCTCACCCCGGACGCCGTCGTCACCGCGCTGCGCTACGTCGCGGGCGTCGAGGCCCCGCCGCGGGCGATCCGCGGCATCGGCTTCGCCGTCGCCCCCGACGGCCCGGACGCCGTGCGCATCACCACCACCGAGCCCGACCCGGTCATGCCGCTGCGCCTGTCCAGCGGCAACCTCGGCATCCTCGCGCCCGCCGCGTACACCGGCGGCGGGGCGCCGGAGTACCTGCGCACCGCGACCGGCCCCTTCGTGCTGGAGTCCGTCAGCGGCACCGACTCCGCGCAGCTGGTCCGCAACGACGACTACTGGGGCGAGCCGGCGGGCGCCGCCCGGGTCACCGTCCGCTACGTCGAGGACCCGCAGGCCAGGGCGCTCGCGATCCAGTCCGGTGACGTCCAGTTCGCCGAGGGCCTGCCGCAGGCCCAGCTCGACCAGGTCCGCTCGGCCGGGGCCGAGGTCGTCGAGTACCCGAACGCGCGCACCGTGCCGCTGCAGCTCAACCAGTCCGCCAAGCCGTTCGACGACCTGCGGGTGCGCCAGGCCGTCACCGCGGCGATCGACCGCCCGGTGCTGGCCCGGCAGGTGCTCGCCGGTGGGGCCGCGCCCGCGGCCGACCTGTTCGGCGGGGCCGTCCCCTGGGGCGAGACCGCTCCGCCGCCGGGC
The DNA here is from genome assembly GCF_008369905.1 of Pseudonocardia sp. EV170527-09. Lineage (NCBI taxonomy): Bacteria > Bacillati > Actinomycetota > Actinomycetes > Pseudonocardiales > Pseudonocardiaceae > Pseudonocardia > Pseudonocardia sp. EV170527-09. The sequence continues at coordinate 54,664 of NZ_VRMC01000015.1, read as the reverse complement.
GCCGACCTCGCCCGGGCCCGGCAGCTGCTCGCCGAGGCCGGCTACACCGAGCAGAACCCGCTGACCGTGCGGCTGTGGACCTTCCCGAACCGGCCCGAGCTGCCCGCACTGGCGAACGCGATCCAGGCGATGCTCGCCTCCGTCGGGGTGCGCGTCGAGATCACCGTCGGGAACTACGACGCCCAGGAGCCGAAGGTCCTCGCCGGTGACTACGACATGTTCCTCAACTCGCGCAGCTACCTGTCCGACTTCCCGGACGCGGCGAGCACGCTGACCTCGGACTACACCTGCGACGGCAGCTACGCGATCGACCAGTACTGCAGCCCCGCCTACGACGCTCTGGTCGCCCGGCTCAACTCCACCGTCGACCCGGCGGCCCGCCAGCAGATGTTCCGTGAGGCCGCGGCGATGCTGACCCGCGACGCCGTCGGCGTCATGGTCGTGCACCCGCTCAACACCGCCGTCCTGCGCGGGGCGACCGGCTTCGTCCCCGACCCGCTGCAGATTCGCCCGGTGCTGCCGCAGCTCACCCCGACCACGGGGTGATCGGGCTCCTGCTGCGCCGGCTCCTCGTCGTCGGGCCGGTGCTGCTGGCCGCGTCGGTGCTGGTGTTCGCGCTGCCGCGGCTGGTCGGCGTCGAGCCGGCGCGGGCGATCCTGCGTGCCCGCAGCGCCGAGGCGGTGCCGGACCCGGCGACCGAGGCGCGGCTGCGGTCCTCGCTCGGGCTGGACGCGCCGGTCACCGAGCAGTACCTGCGCTGGCTGGGCGGGGTGCTGCGCGGCGATCTCGGCTACGGCTACGTCGCACGGACCCCGGTCGCCGGCCAGATCGCCGACGCCGCGGTGGTCTCCGGGCTGCTCGCGGCGCTCGCCCTCGCCCTGGCCGCGGTCGTCGGCATCCCGGCCGGGGTGTACGCGGCGCGCCGTCCCGGCGGGGCGCTCGACCGGTTCCTCGGGTTGGGCACGGTCGCCGGGGTCGCGGTGCCGGAGTTCGTGCTCGCCCCCTGGCTGGTGCTGGTGTTCGCGGTGTGGGCCGGGGCGCTGCCCGCGCTCGGCTGGGGCGACCCCGCCCACCTGGTCCTGCCGGTGCTGACCCTGGCCGCCTACCCCGGGGCGCTCGCCGCCCAGCTCGTCCGCGCCGAGACCGCCGGGGTGCTGACCCGGCCGCACGTGCTCGTCGCGCGGGCCAAGGGTCTCGGTGAGCACCGGGTCCTGTGGCGGCACGGCGCCCGGCTCGCGACGACCTCGGTGACCGCGCTGGCCGGGATGTTCGTCGCCGGGCTGCTGGGCGGCTCGGTGGTGGTCGAGGTCGTGTTCGGCATCCCGGGGCTGGGGCGCCTGCTGCACCGGGCCGTCGTCGCGCAGGACCTGCCGGTGGTGCAGGCGGGCACGCTGCTCGTCGTCGCGGTCGCGGTGGTGGCGGGGGTGCTGGTGGAGGTGCTGGCGACGGCGCTGGACCCGGTGCTGCGCTCGGCGGGGGCGCGGTGAGGGCCCGGGTGCGGACCGCGTGGTGGGTCACGGCCGGGGTGGCCGCGCTGACCGTGCCGGTGCCGATGCTCGCTCCGGCGGGCCTGCTCTCGGTGCTCCTGCCCGACCCGGACGCCGTCGACTTCGCCGGGATGCTCGCCGGCCCGTCCGCGGCACACCCGCTGGGCACCGACCAGCTGGGCCGGGACCTGCTCGCGCGCACCGTCCACGGCGGACGGCTGACGGTCGGGCTGGCGCTGTCCGCGGTGCTGGTCACCGGGGTGGTCGGGGTCGCCGTCGGGTCGCTCGCCGCGGTCGCGGGCCCGGTCGGGCGGGCGGTGATGCGGGTGGTCGACGTCCTTGCCGCGATCCCGGTGGTGCTGTTCGGGCTGCTCGCCGCGGTCGCGCTGGGGCCGGGCGTCGGATCCCTGCTGGTGGCGGTCACGGTGATCGCCTGGACGCCGTTCGCCCGGCAGGCCCACCTGCTCGCCCTCGCCGAGCGCGAACGGGAGTACGTGACGGCGGCGGTCGCCCTCGGCGCGGGGCCCGGGCGGGTCCTGACCCGGCACGTCGCGCGGAACCTCGTCCCGCCGCTGGCCGCGCACGCCTGCGTCCGGTTCGCGAGCACCCTGCTCACCGTCTCCGGGTTGTCGTTCCTCGGGCTCGGTGTGCAGCCGCCGACCGCGGAGTGGGGCGCGATGGTGGCCGAGGGCCGCGAGTACCTGTTCGGTGCGCCGCAGGTGGTGCTCGTGCCCTCGCTGGCGGTCGTGCTGACGGCCGGGACGGCCCTGTGGTGGGGCCGCCGATGGGAACGGGTGGGTGCCCGGTGAGCTCAGGCTGCGTGCACCTGGCCGCGCCCGCCCGCCGGGTCGAGGGGCCTGCCCAGCTCGGGGAACCAGCGGAACGCCTCCGGCCTGCCCTCCCAGTCGCAGCCGGCGCACTCCTGGCCGTGGTGCGGGTGCTCGTCCATGATGCCTCCCGATCGTTGTTGCCATCACTGTGCGACAGGTCGTGTCGGGGTGTGAACCCTCCCGTCGGAGGGGCAGGGTGAGAGGCGTGGACGTGGACGACGTGGCCGGGGACGACGCGACCGGGCTGCTGGGTGCGTACCTGGCCGACCCGTACGCGGGCTGGAGCATGGGTGCGCCCGGCGCGATCGCCGAGTTCGTCCGGACCCCCGACGAGGCCGTCGTGCCGTCCGGGCCGGGTGCGGTCGTCACCGCCCGCGGCGGGATCCGGATCGCGGCGCACCCGGCGACCCGGCCGCTGGCCTACCGGACGCCGGTCGGCCCGCACGAGCACTGGAACCACGCGGTCGCGTTCTGCCTGCCCGCGGCCGCGGCGCGCGGGGCCGCGCGGACCTCGGTCACCGTGCTCGGCCCCGACCGTTGCGCGCTGCGACCGGCCGACCGCGACGCCGTGCTCGTCGATCTCGGGCTCGGTACGGCCACCGTGGACGCCTGCGTGCGCACGGCCGATCCCGACCTGCTCGGGGTGCTGCGTCGCGCCGAGGGCGGCCCGCTCGACGGCGCGCTGACCGCCGCACTGGTCGCGGCGGGCCCGCACCGCGTGTTCACCACCGCGCTCGGGCGGGTCGAGGTGTACGCCGCGATCCCACCGCCGGAGGGCCGCTCCCCGGACGGGCCGCACACCCACCTGCTCCCGCAGGTGCTGCGCGAGGGCCGCACGCACGCGGCGACCGTTCCCGTGCCCGCCGGTCACCTGCCCTGCGCCCACCTCTACCCGGCGCACCCGCTCACCGACCTGACCGGGCGGCCGATCCCGTTCGACCCGACCCGGGCGGCCTGCTTCGACCGGTTGCTGGAGCGTTTCGGCGACCCGGAGCAGCAGGCGGTCACCGCCGAGGTCGTCCGCTCGGTCGCCGCGGGCGAGCCGCCCGGCCCCCGTCCCGCGACGGCGCCGGCGCGCGCTGCGCAGGCCGTCGCACTGCGGGTGCTGGCCGTCGCCGGTGGGGCCGACCCGGCCGTGCTCGACGCCTGGCGCGGCCGGACCTCGGCCCGGGACCTGCTCGACCCGGAGGGCGACCGCAACGGCGGGTGAGACCGCTCAGCCGGCTCCGCCGTACCCGGGCCGCCCCGCGGCCCGGCGCAGCTCGACGCCGTCGAGGACCAGGGCGACCTTGTCCAGCACGTGCTCGCGCGGGTCGGCCATGATCGCCTCCAGTCTCGGGCGGAGCCCCTCCGCGACCGACTCGAGGTAGGCCCGCGCGGCCTCGGACAGGTCGCCCGGTCCGCCGTCGGGGCCGCGCACCCAGCGGGTCTGGGTCGCCCCGTCGGCGACGATGTCGAGCACGGCGTCGGCGATCCGCACCGCGGCCGCGGTGTCGAAGCCGCCGGTGTCCCGCAGCGTGCCGACGATCCGGTCCAGCCGGTCGCCGGCGACCGCGCCGAGGTCGGCCCCCACGTCCTGGACGAGTGCGGCGTAGCGCAGCAGCAGGTCGAACGCGAGTGCGGCCTCGGCCTCGAGGAACGCCCGCCAGCCGGCCGACGCCTCGGGCAGCGGGGTGCGGGCGAGCAGCAGGGCCAGTGCGGCGCCGGCGATCTCCTCCAGGCCGTCGACGTAGCGGTAGAGGGTGCCGGGCGCGACGCCGAGCCGATCGGCCACGGCGGCGACGGTCAGCCGGTCGACGCCGACCTCGACGGCCGCCTCGACGATCTCCTCGCGGGTCAGGCGTGGCTTGGGGCCCGGACGGTTGCCCGCCCGCGCGCCGGTGGTGGGGCTCACCCCGGGACCGTACGTCGGAGGGGATTGCGAACGCGATTCAGAGATGACTAAGGTTCGCCTAATCATACTGGAGGAGGCGGCGTGCGGATCCCATGGTCGGTGCTGGTCCTGGCCGGGTTGGTCGCGCTGTCCGGGTGCGCACCCGGGGCCACCGGAACGAGTGACCCGGCCGGGCCCGCGGGTGCGGCGTTCCCGGTGACGGTCCCGCACGGCCAGGGGGAGGCCGTGGTGCCCGCGCCCCCGCAGCGGGTCGTCGTCCTGGGGGCGGGCGATGCGCAGATCGCGAGCGCGCTGGGTGCCCCGGTCGTCGGGGCGGTGCGCAACCCCGCCGCGCCGGACGGGTCCTGGCGCGGGGTCGACCCGCCGCTGCCGGCCGGGGTGTCGACGCTCGACCCCCTCGCGCCCGATCTCGAGGCCGTCGCGGCGCTGCGGCCGGACCTCATCCTGATGACGACCGCGCAGCCGGGCTACGCGGCGGCCCATCCGCGGCTCGCGACGATCGCCCCGACGGTGTCGTACCGTCACGCCCTGCTGCAGGACGCCGGCGAGGACCTCACGCGGATGATCGGTGCCGCACTCGGCCGTGCCGACGCCGCCGAGGCGCTGATCGCCCGGTCCGACGCCGCCCTCGCCCGGTTCCGCGCGGAGCTGGGGCCGGACCGGCGCTACGTCTTCGGCCAGTACGCGGCCGGGACCACCTATCTGGTGACCGCCCCGGACGGCCCGTCGGTCCGGTTCTTCGAGCGGATCGGCCTCACCGTCCCACCGGCGGTGGCCGCGCTGCCGCCGTGGCAGGCCGGCATCGTGCAGCTCCCCGACGAGCAGCTCGGTCTGCTCGACGACGCCGACATCGTGCTGATCGGCGTGCCCACCGACGGCGAGGCCCGGGAGTTCACCGGCCGACCGCTCGTGGCGCGTGGCCCGCTGGTGCGCGAGGGCCGCCTGCACCTGCTGTCCGTCGCCGACTCCGCCCTGCTGCTGACGCCGAACCCGGCATCCACCCCTGCTCTGATCGAGACCCTGCGACCGCTGCTGGAGACGTCGTGACGGCAACCACCGACCAGGTCGCCGCACCGGCGACCGAACCCGACGCCCCGCCGTCGCGGCAGCGGGCCGAGGCCGCCGCGCTGACCGAGCTGCTGCGCCCAGTCGCCGGCCGGATCCGGGTCGCGCAGGTGCTCGGCGCACTCGGCGCCGCCGCCGGGCTCGTCCCCTTCGTCGCGCTGGCCGGGCTCGCCGACGCGCTGCTCGCACCCGGCCCGGTGGACCGGTCCGCCGTCGAGGCCGCGGTGTGGCTGGTCATCGCCGGACCCGGCGCCCGGGCCGGGCTGACCGGGCTGGCGCTCGCGATCACCCACGTCGCCGACGTCCGGCTGCAGGCGGTGCTGCGCCGCCGGATGACCGCCCACCTCGGGCGGGTGCCGCTGGGCTGGTTCTCCGAGCGCTCCTCGGGACTGGTGCGCAAGGCGGCCCAGGACGACGTGCACGACCTGCACCAGGTCGTCGCCCACCATCCCGTCGAGTGGGTCGCGGCCTGGGTCCTGCCGCTCGCCGGAGTCGGCTACCTGGCCTGGCTGGACTGGCGTCTCGCACTGCTCGCGCTGGTCACGGTGCCGTTCTACGCGGCCGCCTACGCCTGGATGATGCGCGGCTACGCCGCGAAGGTCGACCAGATGGCCGCCGGGAACGCCCGGATCAGCAGCGCGGTCGTCGAGTTCGTCTCCGGCATCGCGGTCGTCAAGACCTTCGGCCAGGCCCGGCGCGCGCACCGCGGCTACACCGAGGCCGCCCGCGACTTCGGCCGCTTCTACGCCGAGTGGGTCGGGCCGATGCTGCGGGTCGAGGCGTTCGCCGCGATGGCGCTCTCCGCCCCGGTGGTGCTGCTCGTGTCCTGCGCGGGCGTGCTGTGGTTCGTCGACGCCGGCTGGGTCACCCCGGTCGAGGCGATGACCGGGGTCCTGGTGTCGCTCGTCGTCCCGACCACGATCACCGCGCTCGGCTTCGGGGCGTCGAACCGGCGCACCGCCGCCGCGGCCGCGCGCCGCATCCACGAGCTGCTCGACACCCCGGTCCTGCCGGTCCCCGACACGCCGCGGGTGCCGTCCGGGCACCGGGTCGAGTTCGACGGGGTGCGGTTCGCCTACCCCGGCGGCGGCGAGGTGCTGCGCGGGATCGACCTGGACTGTCCGGAGGGGACGGTGACCGCACTGGTCGGGCCGTCCGGGGCGGGCAAGTCGACGCTGGCCACCCTGGTCGCCCGGTTCCACGACGTCACCGGCGGCGCGGTCCGGATCGGCGGCGTCGACGTCCGGGAGATCGCGCCCGAGGTGCTCTACCGCCACGTCGGCTTCGTCCTGCAGGACGTGCAGCTCGTGCACGGGAGCATCGCGGACAACGTCCGGCTGGGCCGACCCGACGCCCCCGACGAGGAGCTGCACGCCGCCTGCCGGGCCGCCCGGATCCACGAGCGCGTCCTGGCGCTGCCCCGCGGCTACGACTCCGTCGTCGGCGAGGACGCGCTGCTCTCCGGTGGCGAGGCACAGCGCGTGTCGATCGCCAGGGCCCTGCTCGCCGACACCCCGGTCCTGGTCCTCGACGAGGCGACCGCGTTCGCCGACCCGGAGTCCGAGGCCGACATCCAGGACGCGCTGTCGGAGCTGGCCCGCGGGCGGACGGTGATCGTCGTCGCGCACCGGCTCTCGACGGTCACCGGGGCCGACCGGATCGCCGTCGTCGACGGCGGGGTCGTGCGCGAGACCGGCACGCACACCGAGCTGCTGGCCCGCGGCGGCCGCTACGCCGCGATGTGGACCGCCCACCGGGTGGGGGAGGAGCTGTCGTGATCGGCGACCTGTTGCTGATCCTGGGGCCGGAACACCGGCGCAGGCTCTACGCCTACCTGGGATGGGTGAGCGCGTTCGGTGTCCTCCAGGGCATCGCGACGGTCCTGCTCGTGCCGTTCCTGGAGGCACTGTTCGCCGGGGACACCGGTGCCGCCCTGACCTGGGTGGGGGTGCTGGCGGTGGCCGTCGTGGCCGCCTGCGTCCTCTACTACGTGCAGGCGATGGCGGGCTTCGGCGTCGCCCTGGTCGTGCTGACGACGCTGCACGAACGCCTCGGGGACCACGTGTCCGCGCTCCCGCTGGGCTGGTTCTCCTCGGAACGGGTCGGCCGGCTGTCGCGGATCGCCACCGGTGGCACCACGATGATCGCGGGGCTGTTCGCGCACCTGCTGACACCGCTGGTCGTCGCGGTGGTGACGCCGGCGACGATCGTGCTGGTGATGCTGCTGTTCGACGTGCGGCTCGCGCTGGCCGCGCTGGTGTGCGTGCCGGTGCTCTGGCTGGCGTTCCGGGCGTCGGCGTCCTGGGTGGGGCGCGGCGACGCCCTCGACGACGCCGCCGCGGTGGCCGCGGGCAACCGGGTCGTGGAGTTCGCCAGGACCCAGCGGGTGCTGCGGGCGTTCGGTCGCGGCGCCGCCGGGCACCGGCCGCTGGAGGACGCGATCGACGCCCAGTACCGCGCGGGGCGGCGCTCGGTGTGGCTGGCGACGACGGGCATCGTGACCGGGGGGTTCGCGGTGCAGCTGACGTTCAGCGCGATCCTGCTGACCGGCGTGTACCTGGTGCTCGGCGGCACGCTCGACGCCCTCCGGATGGTGGCGCTGATCGCGCTGGCCGCCCGGTTCACCGGCCCGCTGGCCGAGGTCGGCGACTACGCCGGCGTCGTCCGGATCGCCCGCAACGACCTGGGCCGGCTGGTGGCGGTGCTGCGCGACGTCACGCTGCGGATCGCGCCGCGTGAGACGGTCGCGCTGGTCGGCGCGTCCGGGTCGGGCAAGACCACGGTGACCCGGCTGGTCGCGCGCTTCTGGGACGTCGACACCGGCACTGTGCGGGTGGGCGGTGCCGACGTCCGCGACCAGACCACCGAGGACCTGATGGCCCAGCTGGCGCTGGTCTTCCAGGACGTCTACCTCTTCGACGGGACGCTGGAGGCCAACGTCCGCCTCGGCCGCCCGGCCGCCACCGACGCCGAGGTCGCCGAGGCCGCCCGGCTGGCCGGGGTGACCGAGATCGTCGAGCGGCTCCCCGACGGCTGGGACACCCGGGTCGGGGAGGGCGGCACCTCGCTGTCGGGCGGGGAACGCCAGCGGGTGTCGGTCGCCCGCGCGCTGCTCAAGAACGCCGACATCGTGCTGCTCGACGAGGCCACCGCCGCGCTCGACCCGGAGAACGAGCGGTTCGTCACGGAGTCGATGCGGGTCCTCGCGCAGCGCAGCACCGTCCTGGTGATCGCGCACCGGCTGCCCACGGTGGTCGGCGCCGACCGGATCGTCGTGCTCGACGACGGCCGGGTCGCCGAGGTCGGCACGCACGCCGAGCTGCTGGCCCTGCAGGGCCGGTACGCCGCCTTCTGGAACTCCCGCCGCCGCGCCCGCGGCTGGCGGCTCGTCGGAACCGGGGAGCCCTCATGACCGCACCACTGCCGCCCTACGCGATCGCCCGGGTGAGCGGCGTCGAGCCGGTGACCCCGCGGATGCGCCGGATCACCCTCGACTCCGACGACCTCGTCGGCGTCGAGCAGATCGCCCCCGACCAGCAGGTGAAGCTGTTCTTCGCCCGCGACGGCGGCGTCCCCGAGATCCCGCCCGCCCCCGACGACGGCAGTGTCGCCGGCTGGTACGCCCGCTACCTGGCCGTGCCCGAACAGCGACGGCCGTGGATGCGCTCGTACACCGTGCGCTCCCTGGACCCCGACGCCGGCCGGATGGTCGTCGACTTCGTGCTGCACGGGGAGGGGGAGCCGGGTGGCGGGCACGCCGGCCCGGCGAGCCGCTGGGCGGCGCGGGCCGCGATCGGCGACCCGATCGGGGTGCTGGGCCCGGCCGTCGCGGGGTACCGCAGCCCGGACGGCGAGCCGGTGCGGCTGCTGGTCGGCGACGAGACCGCGCTTCCCGCGATCGGGGCGATCGTGGAGCAGCTCCCGGCCGGGACCCGGGCGGTCGCGGTCGTCGAGGTCGCCGGACCGGAGGAGGAGCAGCAGCTCCCCGGCGCCGACGTGCACTGGGTGCACCGTGGCGCGGGCACCCTGCTCGACGCGGTGCGCGCGGTGGAGTTCCCGGCGGAGCCGGTGTTCGCCTGGGTCGCCGGTGAGGCGTCCGCGGTGCGCGCGGTCCGCCGCCACCTGGTCGGCGAGCGCGGACTCGACAAGGCCCGGGTCGCGTTCACCGGGTACTGGCGGCGCGACCTGACCCAGGACGACGCGCCGACCGAACAGGACATGGCGGACGTGGCCGAGCAGATGCCCGTCACCTCCTGACGGCCTCCGCCCGCCCGTCGGCGGGCGCGGCGGCCCACCGCTGCTCGACCCGGCCGAACCGCCAGACCGCGAGCGCCACCAGCCAGGCGACGACGAACAGGCCGACGATGCCGTAGCCGGCCTCGTCGAGCGGGATGTCGGCGACCGCGACCAGCGGCGCGGACGTGGTCCCGGTCTCCTGCACCAGCACGCTCACGAGTTCGATGGTGCCGATGACCAGCGCGACGACGACGGACAGCGCCGTGATGGTGATGTTGTAGTAGACCTTGCGCACCGGCCGGGCGAAGGCCCAGCCGTAGGCGACGTTCATGAAGACGCCGTCGAGGGTGTCGAGCAGGCTCATCCCGGCCGCGAACAGCACCGGCAGCACGAGGATCGCGTAGAACGGCAGGGCGAACGCGGCGGCACCGCCGGCCAGCACGAGCAGCGTCACCTCGGTCGCGGTGTCGAAGCCGAGCCCGAACAGGAAGCCGATCGGGTAGATGTGCCACGGCGCGCGCACCGACCGGGCCAGCCCACCGAGGAAGCGGTTCATCAGGCCCCGCTTGGCGAGGTGCTCCTCCAGTTCGGCCTCGCTGTACTCGCCGCGCCGCATGCGCCGGAACACCCCGACGATTCCGACCAGCACGACCAGGTTGAGCAGCCCGATGATCCACAGGAACACCCCGGACACCGACGAGCCGATGATCCCGGTGACGGCGTGCAGGGTCGAGCCGTCGTCGCCGATCTGCCCGGCGAGCGCCCGGACCCCGAGCCCGAGCAGGAAGGTCAGCCCGAACACCACCGTCGAGTGGCCGAGGGAGAACCAGAACCCGACCGACAGCGGCTTGCGTCCGCCGTCGGCGAGCAGCTTGCGGGTGGTGTTGTCGATCGCGGCGATGTGGTCGGCGTCGAAGGCGTGCCGCAGGCCGAGCGTGTAGGCGAGCACGCCGATCCCGATGCCGAACACCCCGGAGGCCCCGAGGTCGTAGTGTGCCGGCGCGACGAGGACGACGAGCACGCCGAACCCGAGGACGTGCAGCAGCGCGATGAACCCGAGCATCCCGGCGAGCGACCGGCGGTCGTGGCGGTCGAGGGCGGCACGCCACCGGCGGGCGGGGGAGGGGGCCCCGGTGGGGACGGGCTGGGGGGCGGACATCGACGGACTCCCGGCGTCGGGGCCGCCCGGAGCGGGCGGCGCGATCGCGGTCACCGTGCGCCCGCCGCAGCCGCGGTGTCACGGCTGCTGCCGGTGATTGGCGACGCTGCTGCGGTGGTGCCCGGAAGATCCCTCACCTTTCGGAGAGGTCCGCCTGAACACGTGAGCGGACGGACCGGCGTCGGCCGGCCCGTCCGCTCCGCGGTCAGTCCCAGTCCAGCGAGCCGCCGGTGCGGTACTCGGTCACCCGCGTTTCGAAGAAGTTCTTCTCCTTGCGCAGGTCCATCGCCTCGCTCATCCACGGGAACGGGTTCTCCGGCTCCCCGAACAGCGGGGTGAGCCCGATCTGCTCGGCGCGCCGGTCGGTGATGAACCGCAGGTACCGCTCGCAGGACTCGGCGGTGAGCCCGAGCATCCCGCGGGGCATGGTGTCGCGGGCGTAGGCGACCTCCAGCTCGCAGGCCTCCCGCAGCATCGTCCGGATCTCCGCGACGAACTCCGCGGTCCACAGGTGCGGGTTCTCGATCTTGATCTGGTTGATGCAGTCGATGCCGAAGTTCAGGTGGATCGACTCGTCGCGCAGGATGTACTGGTACTGCTCGGCGATGCCCACCATCTTGTTGCGCCGGCCGAGCGCCAGGATCTGGGCGAACCCGGTGTAGAACCACATGCCCTCGAACACCACGTAGAAGGCGACCAGGTCGCGCAGGAAGGCGCGGTCGTTCTCCGGGGTGCCGGTGCGGAAGTCCGGATCGGACAGCGCCTGGGTGTAGCGCAGCGCCCAGGCGTCCTTCTCGGTGATCGACGGGACGGTCCGGTACGCGTTGAACAGCTCCCCCTCGTCGAGCCCGAGGGACTCGCACACGTACTGGAACGTGTGGGTGTGCACCGCCTCCTCGAACGACTGCCGCAGCAGGTACTGGCGGCACTCGGGGTTGGTGAGGTGGCGGTAGACGGCGAGCACGATGTTGTTCGCGACCAGCGACTCGGCGGTGGCGAAGAAGCCGAGGTTGCGGGTGAGCATCAGGCGCTCGTCGTCGGTGAGGCCGCCGGGGGAACGCCACAGCGCGATGTCGGCCTGCATGGCGACCTCGGTCGGCATCCAGTGGTTGGCACAGCCGGCCAGGTACTTCTCCCAGGCCCAGGTGTACTTGAGCGGCAGGAGCTGGTTGACGTCGGCACGTGCGTTGATCATGCGCTTGTCGTCGGCGTCGATCGGGGCGGCGCCGCGGGCGATCTCGCCGAGCCCGCTGGTGTCGGCGCCCGTGTGACGGTCGGTGGTCGGGGTGCTCACTGGCAGGCCTCGCAGTCGGGGTCGTCGACCGAGCAGGCGGCGCCCGGGTCGAGATCGGGGGCGGTGACGGGGACCGCGGGCACGGTCGCCGCGGGCGACGGCGCCGCGGACACGGTCGCTGCCGGGGCCGGGGCGGCCGCGGGCGTGCTGGGCACGCCGGTGAGCCGGCCGTCGGTGCCGGTGAGAGTGGACTTCTCGACGGCCGTCGCCGCGCGGGTGCGCAGGTAGTAGGTGGTCTTGAGTCCCGAACGCCAGGCCAGGCGGTAGAGCTCGTCCAGGGCGCGGCCGCTGGGGGAGGCCAGGTAGAGGTTCAGCGACTGGGCCTGGTCGAGCCACTTCTGCCGGCGCGACGCCGCGGCCACGAGCCGGCTCGGCTCGATCTCGAACGCGGTCGCGTAGAGCTCCTTCAGGTCGGCGGGGACCCGGTCGATCTCGGCCAGCGACCCGTCGAAGTACTTCAGGTCGGCGACCATCACCTCGTCCCACAGCCCGCGCTCCTTGAGGTCGCGGACCAGGTGCGGGTTGATCACGGTGAAGTCGCCGGACATGTTGGACTTCACGTAGAGGTTGAGGTGGATCGGCTCGATCGACTGCCCGACCCCGCAGATGTTCGAGATCGTCGCCGTCGGGGCGATCGCGAGCACGTTGGAGTTGCGCATCCCCTGGGTGCGGACCTTCTCCCGCAGCGTGTCCCAGTCCAGCGTGGACGACCGGTCGACGTCGAGCTCGCCCTCGCCGCGGGCCGCGGCCAGCAGGTCGAGCGAGTCCAGCGGCAGGATCCCGCGGCTCCACAGCGACCCGTCGAAGCTGGCGTAGCGGCCGCGCTCGACCGCCAGGTCCGACGACGCGGTGATCGCGTGGAAGCTCAGGAGCTCGGCCGAGGTGTCGGCGAACTCGACGGCCGCGTCGCTCGCGGGGGCGATGCGCTGGACGAACAGCGCGTCGGAGAAGCCCATCATGCCCAGGCCGACCGGGCGGTGGCGCAGGTTGGACCGGCGGGCCTCGGGGATCGTGTAGAAGTTGATGTCCACGACGTTGTCGAGCATCCGCACCGCGGTCGTCACGGTGCGGCGGAGCTTGTCCGCGTCGAGCCCGTCGCGCGTGACGTGCGCGGCGAGGTTCACCGAGCCGAGGTTGCAGACCGCGACCTCGCCCTCGTCGCCGGCGCGGGTGTTGAGGGTGATCTCGGTGCACAGGTTCGACGAGTGCACCACCCCCGCGTGCTGCTGCGGGCTGCGCAGGTTGCACGGGTCCTTGAACGTGATCCACGGGTGCCCGGTCTCGAACAGCATGGTCAGCATCCGCCGCCACAGCTCGACCGCGCGCACCGTGCGGTGCACCCGGATCTCGCCGCGCGCCGCGGCCGCCTCGTACTCGCGGTACCGCTCCGCGAACGCCGTGCCGTAGAGGTCGTGCAGGTCGGGCACCTCGTCCGGGGAGAACAGGGTCCACTCGGCGTCGGCCTGCACGCGGCGCAGGAACTCGTCGGGCACCCAGTTCGCGGTGTTCATGTCGTGGGTGCGGCGGCGGTCGTCGCCGGTGTTCTTGCGCAGGTCGAGGAACTCCTCGATGTCGACGTGCCAGGTCTCCAGGTAGGCGCACGCCGCGCCCTTGCGCTTGCCGCCCTGGTTCACCGCGACGGCCGTGTCCCCGGCGATCTTGAGGAACGGCACCACACCCTGGGAGACGCCGTTGGTGCCGCGGATGTGCGCACCGAGGCCGCGGACCGGGGTCCAGTCGTTGCCGAGCCCACCCGAGTACTTGGCCAGCAGCGCGTTGTTCCGGTACCCGCCGAAGATCGACTCTAGGTCGTCGTCGACGGTGGTGAGGAAGCACGACGACAGCTGCGGCCGGGTGGTGCCGGAGTTGAACAGCGTCGGGGTCGAGGCCATGAAGTCGAAGCTCGACAGGACCTCGTAGAACTCGATCGCCCGGGCCTCGCGGTCGATCTCGCGCACCGCCAGTCCCATCGCGACCCGCAGGAAGAACGCCTGCGGCAGCTCGAAGCGCACACCGCGCTCGTGCAGGAAGTAGCGGTCGTAGAGGGTCTGCAGGCCGAGGAAGCCGATCTGCAGGTCACGGTCCGGGCGGATGGCGTCGGTGACCCGGTCCAGGTCGAAGGTCGCGAGCTCGGGGTCGACCAGGCCGATCGCGATGGCGTGGCGCAGGTAGTCCTTCGTGTAGGACGTGTACCGCTCGGTCATCGTCGCGTGGTCCGGGGTCTCCCGGGTGCCCGCCAGGTGTGAGACGGCCTCGGCGCGGAGCCGGTCCAGCAGCAGCCGGGACGCCACCAGGGAGTACGCGGGCTCGCGCTCCACCAGGGTGCGGGCGGCCAGGACCAGGGCCTGGGCCAGCTCGTCGGCGGTGATGCCGTCGTAGACGGTGCGGTCCAGCTCGGCGAGCACCGGCTCCGGCGCGACGTCGGCGATGCCGTCGCACGCCTCGTCGAGCACCGCGGCGACCCGGTCGCGGTCCAGTGGGGTCCGGCTGCCGTCGGGCCCGGTGACGTGCACGACCGGTGCGTCCGACGCGCGGTCCCCGCCGTCGCGTGCCCGGGCCCGTGCCTGCTGCTCGCGGTAGAGCACGTAGGAACGGGCGACCTTGTGGTGGCCGCCGCGCATCAGGGCGAGCTCGACCTGGTCCTGGATCTGCTCGACGTGCACGGCGTGCGCCGGGTGCCGGGTCAGCGCCGCGACGACCTGGTCGGTCAGCCCGGCCACGAGGTGGTGCAGCCGCGACGACGTCGCGCCCGAGTCCCCCTCGACCGCCAGGAACGCCTTGGTCGTCGCCACCGAGATCTTCGTGGCGTCGAACCCGGTCTCGGAGCCGTCACGCCGGATGACGCGCAGGGCCGGGGGTGCTGTTGCCGGTGCAGCGGTGGAAGCCGTCACGGGCTCTCTCCTCGCGAGTCGCCGTCGCCTCCGGGGCGGGCGCGGTGCGAGGAGGCGGCGGGGTCCCGTGTCGTCGGCGGCCCACCGCACCCTGGCGCCGTCCCACGAGGCCCCGGAGCAGCGCGCACCGGTCGGTACGCGCACCGGTGGCAGGTCTTCGGACTCACGGGCGCACTGCTCACACCTACTGGCCGTCGCTTCCCGGGATCACTCCCAGTGCTGTTGACGGCGGTCGTTCCCGTTCACCGCTGCGGGGCAGTCCCGGATTCCCACCGGGTTCCCTCTTGCCTCACCGGCCCGGGCGGGCCGGTGAACCACCAGCGATCCGGACACTACATCTTGTGGGTGGAGCTACTCCATCCCCCCATCGGTGCGGATGCGATCCCCTCTCGGTGACCGGCGGTCCGGGTCAGCCCGCCGCCCGCCCCTCGGCCGTCGCCCGGGGGCCGGGGGTGAACACGTGCCCTGCGAGTGCGGGCGGGACGGCGGCGGGACCCGGCCCGCCGGCGCGCACCCAGGCCGCGACCGCGTCCGTGGTTGCGGCGTCCAGGACCGCACGGAGCCAGACCGGCCGGGCGCCCGCCCGGCGGGCCCCGGGCGCGGGGGCGACCACCAGGACGTCGGAGTCCGCGCACGGGCCCAGGCACTCGCTGGTGCGCAGCCGGGCGTGCCCGGCCAGGCCGTCGGTCAGCCGGTCGAGCAGTCGGTCGTGGTGGTCGCGGTCGAGGCCGGGGTGCTTGCGGCCGGAGCCGCAGCAGCACCCCCGGCAGGCGGTGACGGCGGGGAGGGCGGGCACGCCCCGACCCTACGTGACACCTGACGAACTGTTCAGGTGATCACGGCGACGACGGGTGTCCGGCGGTGTCGGCCCGGCGGACGGTCGTGGTGGACGAGGCGGGCGGGTAGGCAGGGCCCGCCGTGGGGTACTCCGCCGCCGACCGTTCCACCATCGAGAGGGAGATCCCGTGAGCCACCACGTCCTGGACGCCGCCGGCGTCACCACCCCGGCCGCCGTCGTCGAGAAGCTGCACGACGCCGCCCGCGCGAGCACCGCCTGCGCCTCGGCGATGGTCGCCTCCGGCGGGATGGAGACGGAGGTCCTGCTGGCGCTCGACGCCGCCGACCTCTGCACCGCCGCCGCGGCCGTGCTCGGCCGCCGCACCGGGGACAAGGCCGTCGGCGAGGCCGCCGCCTCGGCCGCCGCGCTGGCCTGCGAGGCGTCCGCCGCGGCCTGCGGCGCCCACGCCGACCACCACGAGCACTGTCGGCTGCACGCCGAGGTCACCCGCGAGACGGCGGCGCTGCTGCGCGAGCACGCCGGCGCCTGAGGTCCGGCGGGCCGTGCCGTGCCCCTGCCGTGGCCCGGCCGCGGCACGGCCCGTCCTGCGGCCGGGAGTGGTTCCGGGTCCCGCCCGCAGCGGGTCACCCCATCCGCAGCCGGTGGAACCGGGCCCAGGTGGCGGTGTCCGGCCGGGCGGGCTCGACGCCGGTCAGGTCGGCGGAGACGCCGACGTGCTCGTCGCCCGAGGACCAGACGGTCGAGCGGTCGCGCAGCAGGAGCTGGGCGCGTCGCAGGGCCTCGACCCGGTGTGCCTCGTCGGGCACCCCGCGCGCGGTGGCGAGCAGGGCACGCACGTCGGCCCGTCCCGCCGCGGCCGGTGCGTCGTCGCCGCCCGCGGTCGCGACGGGCGGGGCGTCGTCGGCGGAGGCCGCGGCCGCGCGCAGGTACAGCGGGAGCGGGGTCGCCGCGGCCCGGCGGAACCGGATGCCCGGGGTCGGGACGGCGTCGGGCGGGTCCGGCTCGCGTGGTGTGCAGGTCAGCCCGATCTCGGTGAGCTGTTCCACGACGGTATCGGCGGCCGGGCGCGACATCGGGTCGAACGGGTCGAACAGCAGCGGCACCTCCAGCCGGTCCGCGCCCGCCGCTGCGACGAGCTCCCGCGCGCGGGCGACGTCGCGTTCCGCCGGCGCGAACCCGGCCGGGTGGTACGCCAGGCCCGGGCCGAACAGGTCGTCGCCCGGCTCGGCGAGGTCGAGCAGCACCTCGCGGACGAGCTCGGTCCGGTCGATCCCGAGCCGGACCGCCTCGGCCAGCCGGGGGTCGCCGAACACGTCGCCGAACACCCCGGCGGTCGTGCCGCCCACCGCACCGGTGCCGGGGGCCGACCCGGCCGGGCCGATGTCGAGGAAGCGGGTCGCCGAGCCCGGCGCGGACACCACCGTCGTGCCGACCCGCCCGAGCAGCCGCCGTGCGCTGTGCGGGAACAGGTCGTGCGCCCAGTGCACGTAGCCGTCCACCAGGGACTGGTAGCGATTCTCCTCGTCGTCGTCCACCACGAACTCCACGGCGGGCGAGCGCGCAGCGCCCAGCCAGTGGCCGTCGTGCCGGTAGAGCGCGTCCGGGGACCCGGGCAGCCAGCGGAACGCGCCGGTGCCCACCGGCGGGGTGCCGCGGCCGTCGCGCACGATGCCGGTGCCCGGCGCGCCCAGGACGAGGCCGAACAGGAAGTCCGGGGCGCCGAGCACCAGCTCCACCTCCGACGCCGAGACCGCCCGGCTGGCGGCGAGGTCGAGCCCGGCCAGCAGCGGTGCCGCCGTCGCCCCGGTGGCGGGATCGGTGATCCGACGCAGCGACGCCAAGACGTCGGTCGAGGTCAGCGGGCGCCCGTCGTGGGCGGGGGCGTCGCGCAGCCGGATCCGCCATCTCGTCCCCGTCCGGTCCGGCGCCGCCGACGCGGCCAGGTGCGGCCGTGGGGTCATGTCCTGGTCCCAGACCAGCAGCGTGTCCGCGACGGCCGCCGCCCGCGCCCGGTCCACCGGCCGCCACACCACGTGCGGGTCCGGGACGCCGAGCGGACCGTCACCGGCGAACGCGGCCACCAACCGAGGGGCGGTGGTGTCGGCCGGGGCCCCGCACGCGGCCAGCGCCGGAATCCCCGCCAGCGCCGCGGTCGCACCGGCGGCCCGCAGGAACGATCGACGGCTCAACTGCACGACCACAGGGTGCCCGGTGCGGTCGCGGCCGAGGCGGCCGGGACGGACCTCCGCACGTGCCGGGCCGGCTCGCGACAGGGCGTGCCCGATCCGGAGGGGTCACCGGCGCGGGCCGGCGGCCTCGACGTGGGTGCTGACCGGCGTGAACCCGCTGCGCCGGTACCAGGCCCGCGGCCAGTCGTCGACGTCGGCACCCAGTGCGAGCAGGTCGCAGCCGTGCTCGGCGGCGAGCTCGCGGGAGCGGGCCAGCAGCGCCCGGCCGTGCCCCCGGCCGCGGTGGGCCCGGTCGGTCTCCAGGGCGTCGAGCCAGGCCGTCGCACCGTCGCGGCGCAGCGTCGCGACCGCCACCACCCGGTCGTCGACGACGACGGCGAGCCGGTGCAGGGCCAGCACCCGGTCGTCGCCGGTGTCACGGTCGACCAGCTGGTCGAGGTCCTCGGGGCCGGTGCCGGGCAGGTCCCGGGCCCAGGAGGCGCGCCGGAACCCGCGGAGCTCGTGGTGGTCCAGCTCGGTGACCGTCGCCGCGTCCGGGGTCGCGCCGGTCGTGGTGGGGGCGGTCATGGCCTCGTTCGCCGCGACCGACCACCCGGCGGCGCGCAGGCCGTCGGCCAGCTCGTCCGCGCCCGGGCCCCACAGCAGCGCGTTCGGGTGCAGGCCGTGCGCGGTGAGCGCCCGGTCGGCCTCGGCGAGCACGGTGGCCGGATCCGTCCGGTCCGGACGGTCGAGCAGCAGCCGGTTGTGCATCCGCGACACCGGCCAGGCGTCGGTCCGGACCGCGACGCCGCCGGTCACGGGCTCCTCCGCGCTCGCGCCGCGGCGCAGCATCGACGGCTCGAACCCCATCGCCCGCGCCGCCGCGCCGGGCTCGGGGACCTCCGGTGCGGCGAAGCCGTCCGGGCCGGGCCGGTAGGGCAGCACCATCAGCACCGCCGACGCCGGCACCGCCCCGTAGGCGTGCGGGAACCGCATCGACGCCGGGTCGGTCGGCACGCCCGGCTCCCACCGGACGTCGATCCCGGCGCCGTCGATCCGGGCCGGGTCGAGGACGAGCAGGACCAGGTCCGACCGGCCCGCGAACAGGCGCTGCGCGGGCAGGGCGACCTGGCCGGGCGTCGACAGGTGCACGAACCCGACCTCGTCGAGGGAGGGGGGAGCCACGGCTCCGGTGTCGAGCCACCTCCGCCACTCACCCGGGGTGCAGAGGTGCAGCAGGACCGTCCCGACCGTCATGGGAGACAGCCTGCCCGCCCGTCCGAACGGACGGGCGTGGATGTCGAGTATTGATTTCCGGCACCGGGTGCCAATAGCGTCCGATCCGCTGCCACCGCCGGCCGGCGGGGCGGTTCACCACCTCTCTCGCCGAGAGTCGGATCCAGCGGAGGTTGCGCATGAGTGAGCACCAGAACGAGGACGCCCTGACCGAGGAGACCCTCGTCGAGGAGATCTCCATCGACGGCATGTGCGGTGTCTACTAAGCCCCTCGACACCACGGTTCCGGACGGTGCCGCGGGGGCTTTCGACCCCGCGGCACCGTACCGGCTCAGCGAGAGCGTCTCGCTGCGTCCGGAGCCCTTCGGCGCCCTGGTGTACGACTTCGTGACCCGCAAGCTGTCCTTCCTCAAGACGCCCCAGCTGGTCTCGGTCGTACGAGACCTGGAGAACCAGCCGGACGCCCGGTCGGCCGTCGTGGCCGCCGACGTCCCCGAGGCGCAGCACGACGCCTACCTGCGTGCCCTCGCCGGACTGCTGAAGTCCCGCACGATCGTCGCCCGCTAGTCCCGCCCGCCCCGCCGACCACCACAGTGAGGTGCCCGTGAAGCTGGTCGACCACTTCCAGTACGGCCTGAACTCGCCCATCTGCCTGACCTGGGAGCTCACCTACGCGTGCAACCTCGCGTGCGTGCACTGCCTGTCCAGCTCGGGGCGGCGCGACCCGCGCGAGCTGAGCACCGCCGAGGCCAAGGCCGTCATCGACGAGCTGCAGCGCATGCAGGTCTTCTACATCAACATCGGTGGCGGCGAGCCGACCGTGCGCCCGGACTTCTGGGAGCTGCTGGACTACGCCATCGCCCACGACGTCGGCGTCAAGTTCTCCACCAACGGCGTCAAGCTCGACAAGGCCCGTGCCGCGCAGCTCGCCGCGACCGACTACGTCGACATCCAGATCTCGATGGACGGCGCGACGGCCGAGGTCAACGACTACGTGCGCGGCCCCGGCTCGTTCGACACCGCGATCACCGCGCTGGAGAACCTCGCCGAGGCGGGCTTCAAGCACCCCAAGATCTCGGTCGTGATGACCCGCGAGAACGTCGACCAGCTCGACGAGTTCAAGGCCATCGCCGACAAGTACGGCGCCCAGCTGCGCATCACCCGGCTCCGCCCGTCCGGCCGCGGTGCCGATGTCTGGGACGAGCTGCACCCGACCCAGGCCCAGCAGAAGCAGCTCTACGACTGGCTGGTCGCGAACGGCGACCAGGTCCTGACCGGCGACTCGTTCTTCCACCTGTCGGCCTACGGCGAGGCCCTGCCCGGGCTGAACCTGTGCGGCGCGGGCCGCGTGGTCTGCCTGATCGACCCGGTCGGCGACGTCTACGCCTGCCCGTTCGCGATCCACGAGAACTTCCTGGCGGGCAACGTCCGCGACGAGGGCGGCTTCAAGGAGGTATGGGAGCACTCCGAGCTGTTCACCGAGCTGCGCCAGCCGCAGACCGGCGGGGCGTGCGCGTCGTGCTCGCACTACGACTCCTGCCAGGGCGGCTGCATGGCGGCGAAGTTCTTCACCGGCCTGCCGCTCGACGGCCCGGACCCGGAATGCGTGCAGGGCTACGGCGAGGCGATGCTGGCCGCGCGCTCCTCCGACGCGGTGATCCCGAAGTCCGACGTGGACCACTCGCGTTCCGCGCCGCGCAACTCCCGCGCGCCCAAGCAGCCGACGATGCTCTCGCTCACCCCGCCGCCGCGCCGGCCGGACCGGGCGTGCGACGAGAACCCGCTCGCCGGGTTCGCGCCGGACGCCGTGCCCGCGGCGCAGCCGGTCGCGACCCGCTGACCACGGACCTGCTGCTGACGGGGCCCGTCGACCTCCGTGGTCGGCGGGCCCCGTCGCGTGTGCTGTTCGGGCCGCACGAGACCAACCTCGGGAACGCGGCCCGGGAGATCACCGACGGGCACGTCGCCTACTACGCCGCCCGGGCAGCGGGGGGCGCCGGGATCGTCGTGACCGAGCCGGCGTCGGTGCACGCCTCGGACCATCCCTACGCCTATGCCCCCGCCGCGTTCCCGCCCGCCGCCCCTGTCGCGTCGCTCGGCTCCGCAGGGACGTCGGCACGCGTCGAGATGCAGCCCAGCGGGAATCGTGGGTCTCCTGAGCCCGCTGAGCTGCATCTCGGCGACCGGGACGGCGCGCGGGTGCCCGCTGCGGCAGGGTGGGCGGCGGTCGTCGCGGCGTGCCGGCCGCACGGGACGCTCGTGCTCGCCGGGCTCGCGCACGCCGGTGGGCAGGGCAGCTCCGCGCACTCCGGGCACCCGCTGTGGGCGCCGTCGTCGGTCCCCGACGTCGTGTCCCGTGAGGTCCCGGTCGCGATGGGGGCCGCGGAGATCGACGCAGTGGTCCGCGGGTTCGCCGATGCGGCCCGCGCGGCTGTGGACAGCGGTGTGGACGGTGTGGAGATCTCCGCCGGACAGCACTCGCTGCTGCGCCAGTTCTGCTCCGGCCTGACCAACCACCGCGACGACGCGTACGGCCGCGACCGTGCCCTGCTGCTGCGCGAGGTCCTCGACGCCGTGCGGGCCGCGATCGGACCGGACCCCCTGCTGGCGGTGCGGCTGTGCGTGGACGAGCTCGCACCCTGGGCCGGTGTCACCGGTGACGACGGCCTCGCCATCGCCCGGGCCGTCGCCGACCGGGTGGACCTGCTCGTCCCGGTCGTCGGGAGCGCGTTGTCGGTCGCCGCGACCCGGCCGGACCTGCACACGCCCGAGGCGTTCCTCCGGGGCCGGTGCGGCGGGCTGCGGCGCGCCGTCGCCGGGGCGACGACGGTCGTCCTGGCCGGCAGCGTCGCCACCCCGGCGCTCGCCGAGGAGGCGCTGAGCAGCGGCGACGCCGATATCGTCGAGATGACGAGAGCGCAGATCGCGGACCCGCGGCTCGTCGCGCTGGCCCGGGCCGGGACACCGGAGCGGATCCGGCCGTGCCTGCTCACCAACTCCCTCGCCGCGGCTCGGGACCCGCGCAACCCGGTGGTCGGCGACGAGCTGGAGCCCCGGTCGGGCCACGAACGGACCGACCCGGACCCGGACCCGGACACCGTCCCGCCGCGTTCCGCGGAACGCGGCGTGGCACCCCGGCGGGCGGTGCTCGTCGTCGGGGGCGGGCCCGCGGGGCTCGAAGCAGCCCGGACGCTGGCACTGCGCGGACATCCGGTCACGCTGCACGAGCGCGCCGACCGGCTCGGCGGCCTGCTGCCCGCGGCGGCGGTGCTGCCCGGCCGGGACCGGCTCGCGCTCGCGGCGCCGTGGTGGGCCACGGAGCTCGACCGGCTCGGCGTCGACGTCCGGCTGGGGTCCGAGGTGGACGCCGCGACGCTCGTCGCCGCCCGGGAGCGGGGTGTGGCGGTGGTGCTCGCGACCGGGTCCCGGTCGTCGCCACCGGTGGTCGACGCGGACGTCCCGGTGCTCGCCGCGGCGGAGCTCTGCGCGGGGGTGGCGCGGTCAGCCGGTGTCGTCGCGGTGCTCGTCGTCGACCCGCTCGGGGACTGGACCGGGCCGGGGGTCGCGGAGCTGCTCGCCGGAGCCGGGTACCGGGTGGTGCTGTCCACCCCGGACGCCGTCGCCGGGCACCAGCTCGGCCGCTGCGGGGACATGGCCGCGGCGAACGCGCGGCTGGAACGGGCGGGGGTCCGGCGGGCGCTGTTCACCCGGCCGGGAGCGGTGCGCGGCGGCGTCGCGGAGCTGGTGGACGTCCACACCGCAGCGGTGACGACCGTGCCGTGCGCGGCCGTCGTAGACTGCGGACCGCGGCTGCCGCAGGACGCGCTCCCGGCGCTGCCCGGCTGTCACCTCGCGGGGGACCGGGTCGCGCCGCGGACGCTCGCCGAGGCGGTGTGGGAGGGGCGGCGGGCTGCGTTCGCCCTCGTGGAGGCAGAGGCGGACGCGACGGCGGGACGCACGGCCCGCGCCGTGACCGGTCCTGAGCCCGGACCCGGCTCGGGCGCCGGGGCACGTGACACGATCGGGCCCGCCGGGGTCGCCGGGGACACGCCGCCGGAATCCGCGGACAGGGAACTCCCGCCGCCCCGGCTCGGCGACCCCCTGCGCCTCGGCCGCTCCACGCTGCGCAACCGGATCGTCGTCACCGCCCACCTCACCGGCTTCGCGGAGGGCGGCATGCCGACCGACCGGCACACCGCCTACTACGCGGCCCGAGCCGCGGGCGGCGCCGGACTGGTGATCACCGAGGAGCACGCCGTCCACCCGTCGGACCGGCCGTACGAGCGGCTGATCCGCGGTCACGACCCGGCCGTGCTGCCCGGCTACCGCGCACTCACCGACGCGGTGCACGCCCACGGCGCGCTCGTGCTCGCCCAGCTCAACCACAACGGTGCGCAAGGGTCGGGGATGTACTCGCGCGCGGCCGTCGTCGGGCCGTCGGCGCTGCCCGACCCGATGTTCCGGGAGGTCCCCGCCGAGCTCGACGCCGCCGGGATCGGGGAGATCGTCGCCGCGTTCGCCGACGTCGCCGCGCGCTGCGTCGCCGGCGGGTTCGACGGCGTCGAGCTCCAGTGCTCGCACGCCTCGCTGCTGCGGCTGTTCCTCTCCCCGGCCACCAACCACCGCACCGACGCCTGGGGTCGCGACCGGGCGAAGCTGGTGCTCGACGTCGTCGCCGCCGTCCGCGCCGCGATCGGCCCGGACCCGGTGCTGGGCCTGCGGATCGGGGTCGACGAGCGCATCGAGGGCGGCATCACCCCGGCCGACGGCGCCGACCTCGCCCGCCGGCTCGCCGCGACCGGACAGGTCGACCACCTCAACACCTCGATCGGGGTCGCCACCTCGACGCTGCACCTCATCGAGCCCTCCATGCACACCCCGCCGGGCTACGCCGGGCACCTCGCCGCGACCCTGCGCCGCACCGTCCGGGCCGCCGGGGCGGACCTCCCGGTGATCGGGGTCGGCCGGTTCACCACACCCGAGCAGGCCGCCGCGGACCTCGCACGCGGCGAGTGCGACCTCGTCGGCGTCGTCCGCGGGCAGATCGCCGACCCCGGCTTCGCGACCAAGGCCCTCACCGGGCGCCCGGTGCGCCGCTGCGTCGGGTGCAACCAGGACTGCATCGGCCGGGTCGGGCTGAACCTGCCGCTGGGCTGCGCGGTCAACCCGGCCGCGGGACGTGAGCGGCTCGTCCCGCTCGCCCGGTCCGCCGCCCCCGGACCGGGGCGGGTGCTCGTCGTCGGGGCCGGGCCTGCCGGGCTCGCCGCGGCGGCGTCGCTCGCCGGACGTGGGCACCGGGTGCTGCTCGCCGAACGCGCGGGCACCCCCGGTGGGCAGCTCGCCCTCGCGGCGACGGCGCCCGGGCGGGCCGAGCTCGGCCACGTCGTCGCCGACCTCCTGCGCGAGGTGCACGCGGCCGGGGTCGAGGTCCGGTACGGCACGACCGTCGACCGCGGTCTCGTCGACGAGCTGGACCCCGCTGCGGTCGTCGTCGCCACCGGGTCGGTGCCCGCCACCCCGCCGTGGGACCCCGAGCGGCTGACCGTCCCCGTCGACGACGTGCTGGCCGGGGTGCGCCTGCCCGCGGGCCCGGTGCTCGTCGTCGACGAGCTCGGGTTCCACCAGGCCACCTCGGTCGCCGAGCTGCTCGCGGCCCGCGGGCACGCCGTCGAGGTCGTGACCCCGGCGCTCGTCGTCGGGCAGGACCTCGGGCTCACCCTGGACCGCGAGGGGTTCCGCCGCCGCGCGCACGCCGCCGGGATCCGCTGCAGCACCGACCGGGCCGTGCTCGGGGTGCTGCGCAGGGGTGAGCAGAGCGCAGGGGGGCCGGGCTGCGCAGGGGGACCGGTCTGCACGGTGGAGCTGCTGCACCACCCGACCGGTCGCGCCGAGCGTCGTGAGGTCGGCGCCGTCGTCGCCGCGACGGCCACCGTCCCCGTCACCCGCCTCTGGACCGCACTGGCCGACGGACCGTGGCCGGTGCACCGCATCGGCGACGCCCTGGCCCCGCGCCGGTTCGACGCCGCGATCCGCGAGGGGACGCTGCTCGACCTGCAGCCGTCGCCGGTCCCTGCTGTCGTCCCGTGACCACCGGCCCCGGCGCGCCGGCCGAGCGGCCTCCGGGCCGCCGGGTGGCGTCGTCGTCGCGGGTGACCGCGCCGCACCGGACCGGGGCCCGACCGGGCAGGCTGGGACCGTGCTGCTCGCGGATCTCACCTGGCCCGACCTCGACCCGGCCGCGGCGTACACGTTGGTCGTGCCGGTCGGCTCCACCGAGCAGCACGGCCCGCACCTGCCGCTGGGCACCGACACCGCCGTCGCCTCGGCGGTCGCCGCGGCGCTGCACGACGCCGACCCGGGACTGGTCCTCGCCCCCGCGCTGCCCTACGGCGCCGCGGGCGAGCACGAGGGTTTCCCGGGCACCGTGTCGATCGGGGAGGACGCACTGCGCACCGTGCTCGTCGAGTACGGCCGCTCGGCGTGCCGGTGGGCGTCGAGACTGGTGCTGCTCAACGGGCACGGCGGCAACGTCGCCGCGTTGCGGTCCGCGGTGACCCTGCTGCGCCACGAGGGCCGCGACGCCGGCTGGCTGTCCTGCGTCGCCGACGTCCCCGGCGTACCGCTGGACGCCCACGCCGGGCGCTACGAGACCTCGCTGCTCACCCACCTGAACCCCGGGACGGTCCGCGCCGACCGCGCCGAGGCGGGCGACACCCGGCCGCTGCGCGAGGTCATCGGGGAGCTGCGGGCCGGGGGGATCGCCGCGGTCAGCCCGAACGGCGTGCTCGGCGACCCGGCCGGGGCGTCGGCCGAGGAGGGGCTGCGGCTGCTCGCGGCGATCACCGCGACGGCGTCGGCGGCCGTCACCGCCTGGGACCCCGATCCCGGCACCGGGCGTCTCCGCCCGCCGCGGGCGTAGCGCGGGGTCACGCCGCGGCGTGCACCAGCAGGGGCACCAGCTGCTCGGCGGTGGTGAACGAGCCGTGCTGGCCGGGGAACGTCGACAGGAACGGCTCGACCTCGGTCCGGACCAGCGCGGACGTCCCGTGCATCGCGACGACGACGTCGCCGATCCGGTCGAGCACCCGGTCGGCGACCGGGCCGAACCAACCCCGGGCCACCGCCTCCTCCCGGGTGACGACGGACGCGTCGTCGCCGAGCACTGCCCGCCAGGCGGCGAGCACGTCGGCCGTCGCACCGGGTGCGGTGTAGACGTGCCGGGCGCGCGGGTCCCCGCCGAGCAGCGCCACGCCGTCGGTCAGCGCCGGGGTGGTGTCGGCGTCGACGGTCCGGTCGACTGTGACCATGCCGTGGTCGCCGGTGACGGCCAGCAGCGTGCCCGCGGGCAGCTCGGCCAGGAGCATCCCGAGCAGCGCGTCGACCTGGCGCAGCTGCCAGCGCCACGCCGGAGTCCCCGGACCGTACAGGTGGCCGACCTTGTCGAGGTCGGCGTGGTAGCCGTAGACCAGCCGGGGCCCCTGCCCCTCGACGCCGGCGAGGATCTCGACGGCCAGGTCGCCCAGCGCGGCGACCCCGCGGTACTCGCCGCCGCGCAGTCCGGACCGGGTCAGCCCGGACGTCCGGAACTCCAGCGGCGACACCGACCGCACCGCGACGCCCGCCGCCGCGGCGCGCTCCAGCACCGTCGGTTCCGGCTGCACCCGCTCCGGGACGAGCGTCGTCCTCAGATCCCGGCGGCCCGAGGACCAGCCCAGCGCGTCGAGCAGCTCCCCGTCGACGCGGAACCGCAGGCCCAGGGTGCCGTGCGCGCCCGGGGGCAGCCCGGTGCCGAGCGAGGTCAGGCTGATCGGCGTCGTCGAGGGGAAGCCGACGGCCAGCGGCCCGGCGTCGGTGAGCCCGGCCAGCACCGGCGCGTCGTCGGCGTGGGCGTGCAGCAGCTCGTGGCCGAGGCCGTCGACCAGCAGCAGCACCGCTGCCCCGGCCTGCGGGAGCACGAACGCGGGCGGCCGCTCGTCGAGCGGGACGCCGATCGCGTGCATCAGGGCGGGCAGGACGTCGGCCAGCGTCGCCGAGCCGTAGCGGGGGAGGACCTCGGACATGCCCGGGAGTCTGCCCCGGCCGGGCCCGGGCGGACCACGCCGATCGGGCAGGTGCGGGTGTCGACCCGCCACGGCCGGGGATGGAAGGCTCCCCGAGGTGACCGCCGCCCGGACCGACCCCGACCGCCCGTCCACCGGGGAACCGGCCGGCCCGGCGGACCGCAGGCTCCCGGACGGCTTCCGGGTCTTGCTCGACCGGCGCACCCGACGGCTCGACGGCGGGACGGCCCTGCTCGGCGGCGCCCCGCCCCGGCTGGTGCACCTGTCCGCGCGGGCCCGCGCGCTGCTGCCCACCCCCGGGCGCCCGCTGGTCGTCACCGGCCCCACCGAACGGTCCCTGGCCCGCACCCTCCTCGACGCCGGGCTCGCCCACCCCCTACCCGACGCACCGGCCGGGATCACCCCGGCCGAGGTCACCGTCGTCGTCCCGGTGAAGGACCGGCCGCTGGACCGGCTCCTCGCCGCGCTGGCCGGGACCGGGGTGGCCGGCCCGATCGTCGTCGACGACGGGTCCGCCGACCCGGCACCGCTGCGCCGCGCCGTCGAGCGGGCCGGGGGGACCGTGCTGCGGCACGCCACCCCGCGCGGACCGGCAGCCGCCCGCAACGCCGGCCTGGCCGCCGCGACCACCCCGTTCGTGGTGTTCCTCGACTCCGACGTCGTCCCCGAACCCGGCTGGCTGCCCCCGCTGCTCGCCCACCTCGCCGACCCCGCGGTCGGCCTCGTCGCACCGCGGATCGTGGCGCTGGACCCGGAGCGGGGCGGTGGGCTGCGCGGCGCCGTCGGGCGCTACGAGGCGGTGCGCTCGTCGCTGGACCTGGGCCCCGACCCGGCGCTGGTCGTGCCGCGGTCCCGGGTCGCCTACGTGCCGAGCGCGGCGATGCTCGTCCGGGTGTCGGCGGTCGGCCCGGTCGCGTTCGATCCGCGGATGCACGTCGCCGAGGACGTCGACCTCGTCCTGCGCCTGCACGACGTCGGCTGGGCGATGCGCTTCGAGCCCGTCTCCCGCGTCGCCCACGACCACCGCACGCACCCCGGGGAGTGGTTGCGGCGCAAGGCGTTCTACGGCACCGGGGCGGCGCCGCTGGCGCGCAGGCACCCCGGCGCGGTCCCGCCGGTGATCCTCTCGCCGTGGACGGCGGCGGTCTGCCTGCTCCTGCTCGTCCAGCGACGGGGGGCGACGGCGCTCGCCGCCGTCGTCACCGGAGCCGCGACCGAACGGCTGTCCCGCGCGCTGCCCCGGCTCGAGCGGCCGCGGCGCGGTGCGGCGCTGCTCACCGCGCTCGGCCTGTCCGGGGCACTGTGGCAGACGGCGTCGGCGCTGACCCGGCACTTCTGGCCGGTCGCCGCCCTCGGCTGCCTGGTGTCGCGCCGGGCCCGCCGCGCGGTCGTCGTGGCGGCGCTGGCGGAGGGGCTGGCCGACTGGTGGCGCCACCGCGACCGCGACCCGCGGGTCCGCACCGGGCCCCTGCTGCACCTGCTGGCGCACCGGCTCGACGACCTCGCCTACGGGGCCGGGCTGTGGCGGGGGGCGGTCGAGCACCGCACGACCGCCCCGCTGCGGCCGACCGGTCCTGGCGTTCGACGCTGACACAGGTTAGGCTTCCCTGACCTGCGACGTGGAACCACTCCGTCCGGGCTGGTCCGAACGGGTGATTCGTGTTGCGTCACGGATCCGTTTCTGCGGGCGGCTCGCGCCTGCGTTCTCCGCGCCTGCGGTTGCGCACGACAGGCCGTCGCCGTGACGTCGGCGACACGCCATCCGACCTCCGCTCCGCCCGCTCCGGGCTCCTTGCACCCCAGGAAGATCGGGAGTGTGATGTGGGCGCTGCCACACGAGACGTGCGGCAACTTTTCCGGGCGCGCCGGCGTGGTCGCGAGTCAGGCGACGGCGAACGGCGTTCCTCGGGCGAAATCCCCGGTCAGACCCCGCGCTTCAGCGTGCGTGGTCGCGTACGAGGAGTGAGAGTTCATGACAGAGGTCCGGGTCACCGTCGACGGCGTGAACTACGCCGACGACGTCGAGCCCCGCATGTTGCTCGCGCAGTACCTGAGGGAGACGCTGGGCAAGACGGGGACGCTGATCGGCTGCGACACCAGCAACTGCGGTGCCTGCACGGTTCATCTCAACGGACAGAGCGTGAAGTCCTGTTCGGTGCTCGCGGTCCAGGCCGACGGTGCCGAGGTCACCACCATCGAGGGCCTCGCCCGCGACGGTCAGCTGCACCCGGTGCAGGAGGCCTTCCGCGAGTGCCACGGCCTGCAGTGCGGGTACTGCACGCCGGGAATGATCATGGCTGCGGTGGACCTGCTCGGGGACAACCCCGACCCGTCCGAGCAGGAGGTCCGGGAGGGCATCGAGGGCAACCTCTGCCGCTGCACGGGCTACCAGAACATCGTGCGCGCCGTGCAGACCGCGGCGAAGAACATGAAGCCGGGAGCCGCTGCTCAGCCCTCCGGCCAGGCCGCCCCGGTTGCGGGAGGTAACTGACGTGACGACGACCGCCGAACCCACCACGACCGGCGAGATCGGCAAGGCACGGGTCCGCAAGGAGGACCAGCGCCTCATCACCGGCCGGTCCCGCTACACCGACTCCATCACCCCGCCGGGGACCGTCCACATCGCCATCGTCCGGTCGACGATCGCGCGGGCGACCATCACCTCGATCGACAAGTCCGAGGCCGAGAAGGCCCCGGGTGTGTTCGGCGTCTACACCGCGGCCGACCTCGGTGCGGAGGAGGTCGGCATGCCCTGCGCGTGGCCGATCACCCCGGACCAGAAGGCCCCGCAGCGCCCGGTGCTCGCCGTCGGCCGCGTCAACTTCTCCGGTGAGGGTGTCGCCGTCGTCGTCGCCCGGTCGGCCGCCGCCGCGCGCGACGCCGCCGAGCTCGTCGAGGTCGACTACGAGCCGCTCGAGCCGGTCCTCGACATGGAGGCCGCCGCGCAGGACGGCGCCGAGCTCGTCCACCCGGACCTCGGCACCAACGTCTCCGCGACCTGGGTGTTCGACTCCGCTGCGGCCGGCACCGGTGCCGACGTGGCCGAGGCCATCAAGGCCGCCGAGGCCGACAGCGACTCCGTCGTCGTCCGCCGCCGCTTCCGCCAGCAGCGCCTGATCCCCGCGTTCATGGAGCCCCGCTCCTGCGTCGTGGACCCGACCGGCGAGCAGCTGACGATCTGGGCCGCGACCCAGGTGCCGCACATCCTGCGCACCATGACCACGGTGACCCTCGGGGTGCCGGAGTCCAAGCTGCGCGTCATCGCCCCCGACGTGGGCGGCGGCTTCGGCGGCAAGATCGGTGTGCTGCCCGAGGAGATGCTCTGCGTCCTGCTGGCGCAGAAGCTGGGCAAGCCGGTCAAGTGGACCGAGACCCGCAGCGAGTGCATGCTCACCGCGCACCACGCCCGGGACCAGATCCAGGACCTCGTGATGACCGCCAAGAAGGACGGCACCATCACCGGGTTCGACGTCCACCTCTACGCCGACATGGGCGCCTACCTGGGCCTGGTCGGGCCGGGTGTGCCGATCCTCGGTGCGTTCATGTTCAACGCGATCTACAAGATCCCCGCGCTGAAGTTCACCTGCTCCAACGTCTTCACCAACAAGACGCTGACCGACGCCTACCGCGGTGCCGGCCGTCCCGAGGCGACCTTCGCCGTCGAGCGCATGCTCGACGAGCTGGCCGTCGAGCTCGGCCGCGACCCGATGGAGCTGCGCGAGCAGAACTGGATCAAGCACGAGGAGTTCCCGTTCACGACGGTCGTGGGCCTGACCTACGACACCGGCAACTACGAGCAGGCCACCCAGCGCGCGATGGAGCTGTTCGACTATGCCGGTCTGCGCCGTGAGCAGGAGGAGCGTCGCAAGAACAACGACCCGGTCCAGCTGGGCATCGGCATCTCGACCTTCACCGAGATGTGCGGTCTCGCCCCGTCCCGTGTGCTCGGCTCGCTGGACTACGGCGCCGGCGGCTGGGAGGCCGCGAGCATCCGGATGCTCGCCACCGGCAAGGTCGAGGTCACCACCGGTGCCTCCGCCCACGGCTAGGGCCACGAGACGGCGTTCTCGCAGATCGTCGCGGACAAGCTGGGCGTCGCGTTCGAGGACGTCGAGATCCTGCACGGCGACACCCAGGTGGCGCCGAAGGGCCTCGACACCTACGGCTCGCGCTCCCTGGTCGTCGGCGGTGTCGCGATCGTCAACGCCGCGGACAAGGTCATCGAGAAGGCGAAGAAGATCGCCGCGCACCTGCTCGAGGCCTCCGAGGACGACCTGGAGTTCGCGAACGGCCAGTTCACGGTCAAGGGCACCGACAAGGGCAAGGCCATCCAGGAGATCGCGTTCGCCGCGTTCATGGCGCACGACTACCCGGAGGGCATGGAGCCGTCGCTGGACTCCGACGCCGTGTTCGACCCGGAGAACTTCTCCTATCCGCACGGCACGCACCTGGCGGCCATCGAGGTCGACACCGACACCGGCCGGGTCACGCTGCGCAAGTACGTCTGCGTCGACGACATCGGCAACGTCATCAACCCGCTGATCGTCGAGGGGCAGGTGCACGGCGGTCTCGCCCAGGGCATCGCGCAGGCCCTGTTCGAGGAGGCGAACTACGACGACCAGGGCACCCTGGTCAACGCCACGTTCGTCGACTACACGATCCCGTCCGCGGCGGACCTGCCGAGCTTCACCACCGAGACGGTCTCCACCCCGGCGACGTCCAACCCGCTCGGTGTGAAGGGCGTCGGCGAGGCGGGCACCATCGCCTCGACCCCGGCCATCCTCAACGGTGTGCTGGACGCGGTGCGCCACCTCGGCGTCGACGAGATCGAGATGCCGACCACCTCGCAGCGCGTGTGGCGCGCCCTGCAGGTCGCCAAGGGCAGGAACCCGCAGGAGACCCCGAGCGACGTCCACGCGCCCGGCGCCGGCCTCGGTTCCATCGACCCGAACAACCCCAAGGGAGAGGTCCAGTGATCCCGGCGAAGTTCGACTACGTCCGGCCCTCCTCGGTCGAGGAGGCCGTGACGGCCCTGCAGTCGGCCGGTGAGGACGCCAAGATCCTCGCGGGCGGCCAGAGCCTGCTGCCGGTGCTGCGTCTACGGATGGCCGCGCCGAGCACGATCATCGACCTCGGGGGCATCCCCGAGCTCAAGCGGATCGGCGAGGACGACCAGTACGTCATGGTCGGCGCGATGGCCACCCACCACGAGGTCATGCGCAACGACCTGGTGAACACCCACGTCGAGCTGATCGCCCGGGCCACCGAGACCGTCGCGGACCCCCAGGTCCGCCACCGCGGCACGCTGGGCGGTGCGCTCGCGCACGCCGACCCGGCCGGTGACCTCGGTGCGGCCGCGCTGGCCCTGGACGCCGAGTTCGTCATCCTCGGCTCCGGCGGGACCCGCCTGGTCACGGCGAAGGACTTCTTCCAGGACTACTTCACGACCGCCATCGGCGAGGGCGAGATCCTCACCATGATCCGGTTCCCGAAGTACACCGGCTGGAAGAGCCACTACGAGAAGTTCAACCGGGTCGCCCAGGCGTGGTCGATGGTCGCCGTCGCCGTCGCGCTGAAGGTGGACGGCGGGACCATCACCGAGGCCCGCGTCGGACTCACCAACATGGGCAGCACGCCGATCCGGGCGACCGGTGTCGAGCAGGCCCTGGTGGGCAAGTCCGCCGGTCCGGACGTCGCGAAGGCCGCGGCGGAGCACGCCCTGGAGGGCACCTCCGCTCCGAGTGACGCCGACGCCGCCGCCGACTACCGTGAGCACCTGGCGAAGGTGCTCACCGGTCGTGCGGTGCTGGCCGCCGCCGGCTGACGAACCAGAAGCACGCCGACGCCGGCGCCGGTTCCGGGGTTCCCGGACCGGCGCCGGTTTCGTTCGAGGAGGCTTGGAAGACACATGCAGCTGGAGAACAAGTTCACGATCGCCGCGCCGATCGAGGACGCCTGGAAGGCGCTCAACGACCCGGAGCTCATCGCGCCGTGCTTCCCCGGGGCGACCCTCACCGAGTACGAGGGCGACTCGTTCCAGGGCACCGTCAAGGTCAAGCTCGGCCCGATCTCGCTCACCTACAAGGGCAAGGGCACCTACATCGAGCGGGACGACGCCAACCACAAGGTCGTCATCGACGCGTCCGGCCGCGACGCCCGCGGCAACGGCACCGCCAAGGCCATCGTGACCGGCACGATGGTCGCCGACGGGCCGGACAAGACCTCGGTCACGATGGTCACCGACATGACCGTCACCGGTCGTCCGGCGCAGTTCGGCCGGGGGGTCATCTCCGACGTCGCCGACAAGATCATCGGCCAGTTCTCGAGCTGCGTCGCGGACAAGCTGACCGGGCACGGCGGGGCGTCGTCCAACGGTGCCGGCCCGAAGCACGCGGCCGACGAGACCAGCCCGATCCCGGCGGTACCGCCGGCTCCGGGTGAGCAGGCCGCTCCCACGCCGGTGAAGCGCACCTACCAGCCGCAGAGCAGCCCGGTCGAGGCCATCGACCTGCTCGACTCGGCGGGTGCCCCGGTGCTCAAGCGCCTCGCGCCCGTGCTGGGCGGCATCGGTGCGCTCGTGCTGCTGTTCGTGCTGGTCAAGCGCCTGCGCGGCGACTCGAAGGGCTGAGTCCCCGCACGTCGCGACGGGCCGGTACCGCGTTCCGCGGTGCCGGCCCGTGGCGTTGCGGGGCAGGATGGTGCGGTGCGAGCGGGTGAGCGGAACGGGCTGACCGACGTCGAGGGCCTGCGGGTCGGGCACGCGGCGGTGAGCGGGCCGGGCGCCCGCAGCGGGACGACGGTGGTGCTGGCCCCGCCGGGCGGCGCGGTCGCGGGTGTCGACGTGCGCGGCGCCGCGCCCGGCACCCGGGAGACCGACCTGCTCGACCCGGTCGCGACGGTCCAGCGGGTGCACGCCGTCACCCTGTCCGGGGGCAGCGCGTTCGGTCTCGACGCCGCCTCCGGGGTGATGGCCCGGCTGGAGCGCGACGGCGAGGGCTTCCCCGTGCCCGGCGCCGTCGTGCCGATCGTGCCGGCCGCGGTGGTGTTCGACCTCGGCCGCGGTGGCGACGCCCGTGTCCGCCCGACCGCTGACACCGGCGCGGCCGCCTACGACGACGCGCACGCCGGTCCGGTCGTCCAGGGCTCGGTCGGGGCGGGCACCGGCGCGGTGTCCGGTGGGTTGCGCGGCGGCGTCGGCTCGGCGTCGGCGGTACTGACCGAGGGCTCCGCCGCCGGGACGACGGTCGCGGCGCTGGTCGTGCTCAACTCGGCCGGTGCGGCGGCGGACCCGGCCACCGGTGCGGTGTACGGCGCCCGGCACGGTCTTCCCGGCGAGTTCACCGTCGGGGTGGCTCCGGCCCTCGCCCCGCCGGAGCGGCTCGCGGAGCTGTACGCGGGACACGTGAACCCGCTGGGAACGGCGACGACGTTGGTCGTCGTCGGCACCGACGCCGCCCTGGACAAGGTCGGCTGCACCCGGCTGGCCACGATGGCGCACGACGGCCTGGCCCGGTCGATCTCCCCGGTGCACACGATCCGCGACGGCGACTGCGCGTTCGCGCTGGCCACGGGAACGCGGGCCGTGCCGGACGCGGCCGGGGTGTTCGCGCTGCAGGCGGCCGCGGCGGAGGTGACGGCGCGGGCCGTGGCGCACGCCCTGCTCGCGGCGGAGGCGGCGCCGGGCCGGCCGTCGTACTCGTCGCTCGTGGAGGGTCGGTGAGCGCGCCGAACCCGTGGCTGGGACGCCCGCGTGCGCCGCGCCCGCCGCCCGCGCCGGACCCGGACGCCGTGCGTCTGGTGGGGCTGCCCCGGCGGCGGGCCGCGGCCCGGGCGGTGAACGACGTGGTGCGGGGCGTGGACGTGCGCGCGTTCGGCGACGGCTGGACCGTGTCGTTCCTCAGCGGCTACTACACGCTGTGCCACACACTCGACGAGCTGCTCGACGCCGTCGCCCCGTCCGGGGAGCGGGAGCTGCTGCGGGCGACCGTGCTGGCCGCGGCCGACGGGAGCGCGGGCCGGGACTGACCGGCCCGGCGCTCGGACGCCGCCGCCCCGGCCGGCGGTGCGGTCGGGACGGCGGCTCCGTGCCGTGCCGTGCGCGGTCGGGACGGCGGCGTCGCGCCGGATGCGGTCGGGACAGCGGCCTCGCGCCGGGCGCGGCCGGGTCAGTCGTCGTCGCGGTCGTCGTTCCGGTGGTCGTCTCGGTGGTCGTCCCGGTCGTCCGCGTGGTCGTCGGCCTGGTCGTCGCGGTCGTGGTCGAGGACCTGGCCGGTGGCGGCGTCGATGTCGATGTCGTGCTCGATGGTGCCGTTCAGGACCTCGACCTCCCAGTGGTCCCGGTCGTCGTCGCCGGCGTCGCGGTCGTCGTCCCGGTCGTCCCGGTCGTCGCTGTCGAACTCGACCTTCGTGACACGACCCCCGCCCGCGGCGGCCAGGGCGGCACGCTCGGCGGCGGCGCGGTCGACCGCGGGCGCGGGGGGCGCAGGAGCGGCGGTCGTCGGCGCGGAGGCGTCGGTGCGGGGCAGCTCCGGGGGCAGCAGGTCGGCGGTGCGCGCGATCGCGGTGCCGGTCGGGACGACGGCGAGCTCGTCGGGGGCACCGCCCGCCCCGAATGCGAGGGCGGTGCCCCCGCCGACGAGCAGGAGGCCGGTGGCGGCGACGGCGGCAACGGTGAGCGGGGTACGCACGATGATCTTCCTCCGGGGGTTTCGGCTGGTCCGGGTCGGTGCGACCCGGTGACGGTGGGAACTGTGCCGTCGCCGGCCCCAAGGTCGCGCTGCGTGAGCCCTAAGGCGGCGTTAGGGCCCGGAGCGGTCGAACTACAGTCGTCGGGGTGTCGACCATCAGCCCGGACGAGGGAGTGGCGCGCCGGCTGAAGGCCCTGGCCTGCACGGCGCCGCTGCACGACCTCGACGCCCGCAAGGGGCGGCTCGACTGGGACGCGACCGGCTACCAGATGGCCGAGATCGGGCTGCAGGCGATCGACCAGGTCACCCTGGCCATGGACTTCGACCACGGTGCGGACCACGCGGAGGTCGTCCGGCGGCTGCTGCCGTTCGTCGGCGCGCAGGTGCCGGGGGCGCCGCGGTCGGAGTACGTCCGCGTCGCACAGTGGGTGATCGACAACCTGATCAACGTGGGGTCGATCGACCGCGGGTTCGCCGTGGAGTACGGCACGACCGACGACGAGGGGCGCTACGTGCGTCGCCGGTTCGACTTCAAGCTGCTCGTCGAGGTCGCCGCCCCGGACGGCGGGATCTACCTGCGTGCCTCCGACGAGGCGATCAACGTGCTGGTCGGGGCACTGGACACCGACGTCGAGTCGGCCCAGGAGGCCGCCGAGACGAAGCTGGAGACGCTGATCGTCCGCGGTCGTCTCGGCGACGCCCGGCTGGCGGCCGAGCAGGCCCGCTACCGGACCGTGCAGTACGCGGAGTCGTTGCGGCGCAAGCTGGAGGCCACCCGCCGCGACGTCCGGTCGGTGGACTGGCTGGACGCGGTCCCGCAGCTGCTCGACGAGGCCCTGACCCACATCGAGGCCCGCTACCGCGCCGAGACGATGATCAAGGCGAACATCGCCGACGCCCGCGACGAGGCCACCGAGCCGGGGCGCCGCCGGCAGGCCGCGGAGCTGGTGACCGTCGTCGACGACTGCATCCAGCGGCACACCCAGCTGCAGGCGCGGTTGCAGGAGGCGGGGGCCGCGTTCCGCGCCGAGCAGGATCGCCAGCAGTTCTCCGGGAAGCCGAAGCGGGCCGCCGTCGACGTGTTCGGGCAGCTCCTGCGGCCGTCGCTGGCGCTGACCGTCGAGGCGGCGCACGACCCGGTGACCGGCTACTTCGCGGCCGGGGCCGGTGTGCGCAACCCGTCGGTGCCGAGCCTGGGTGGGCTGGTCGAGACGCTGCTGACGCCGCCGAGCGACCGGGACCCGTTCGGCGCCGAGGTGCCCGAGCCGGAGCTCGCCCCGCAGCCGCGCGAGCGGTCCGGGGTGGAGACCTGGGCTGCCGCCGACGCGGTGCTGCCCGACGAGATCGAGCACCCTGTGCGGCTGTCCGCGGCGCTCGCGGCGGCCCGCGCTGCCGGGGCGGACCTGCCGCAGCTGGTCGCGCTGCGGGCGGTGCACGCCGTCGGGACGGCGGTGGCCACGGCCCGGACCCAGGGTGACCCGTCGGTGCTGGTCGCCGTCGACGACGGGACGGTCCTCGACGACCCCGAGTTCGGCGGCGCCGACCTGCTGCTGGCGCGGGCCGGTGTGCAGGGCGGACAGACGAACCGACGGACGGCGCAGACATGAGTGACACCGAGACCGCGGCCCGCCTGGTCGGCTACGGCATGCGACCCAAGGCGCTGCCCGGACGCGACCCCGACTACGCCGACCTGGTCCGCCGCTACCGGGAGGACGACGAGTTCCGCACGACCGTGCAGCGCGTCGCCTCCGGCCTCGGCCTGGTCGTGCTCGCCGTCGACACCGGCCCGGGCATCGTCCTCGCCGCCACCGAGGGCTCGGTCTTCGAGATCCGGATGGACGAGTACGCCCGCCGCACCGCGCTGGCCAACCGGGGCGCGGACAAGGTCCTGCACGGCATCGCGCACCTCGCCGTCGCCGCGCTGGCCTTTCCCCGCC
This sequence comes from Pseudonocardia sp. EV170527-09, assembly GCF_008369905.1. Classification (NCBI taxonomy): domain Bacteria; kingdom Bacillati; phylum Actinomycetota; class Actinomycetes; order Pseudonocardiales; family Pseudonocardiaceae; genus Pseudonocardia; species Pseudonocardia sp. EV170527-09. The sequence goes on along the minus strand of NZ_VRMC01000015.1, from coordinate 16,921 downwards.
CCGACGACCTCGGCGACGACTCCTACGTCGGCCGGGTCTCGGTGGAGCTCGTCGACGGCGCCGTCCGCGAGGCCTGCCGGGTGCTGAACGAGCGAGCCGCGGGTCCCGTCGACCCCGAGTCCGACGCCCCGCAGCTCGAGGAGGTCTGGCGGGTCTGGCAGCGCCGCCCGGAGGCCACCGCGACCAAGGACGGCCGGGTCGGGGAGTCCACCACCCGCGGGATCGTCGGCAAGGCCCTGCGGTTCCTCGCCGACCAGGGCTTCCTCGTGCCGGTCGGTGCGGAGGGCGCCTACCGGACGACGCCGCGCTACCAGGTGCAGGTGCGGGAGCTCGCCGCCCAGCGGGCCTTCGACGAGCTGCTGGCCCTGAACGTCCTGCCCGCCGCGACCGCCGCCGGGACCCTGGTGACCGAGCACGATGGTGTGTTCGACCCATCGGGCGCCGGTGCGGAGGGCACGGCCGTTCCGGAGGGCACGGGCGTTCCGGGTGCCGGGGGAGACGGCGCGCCGGTGGATGGAGGACCGGCCGGGGCCGGTTCGGGGGGTGCCGGTGCGGAACTCGCCTACCCGATAAGCGAATCCGCACCGGAGGGGGTCCCGGTCGGGGACACGCATGCCGGCCCGACAGCGCAGCCCGGCCCGACGGAACAGCCCGGCGCGACGGACGAGCCCGGCCCGACGGAGCGGGCGGACGCTCCGGCGACCGACGATCCCACGGAGGAGCGCGATGTATGAGCTGACCCGCGTCCGCCTGTTCTCCGTCGGGCCGACCGCCGCGCGCTACCAGGACGTCGCGCTCGACCTGCGGGGCGTCGGCGCCCCGGTGAAGGTCGCCGTGCAGGAGGACCTGTTCGCCCCGGACGCGCTGGACCGCACGACGCCGCGGCGGCCGTCGCCGGCGTCGGTGCTGTTCCTGGAGAACGGCGGCGGCAAGTCCGTCCTGCTCAAGCTGATCTTCTCGGTGCTGCTGCCGGGGCGGCGTCAGGTCGTCGGCACCACCAGCACCACGGTGCTGGAGAACTTCGTGCTCGCCGAGGACGTGGCGCACGTCGTCTGCGAGTGGATGCACGTCGGCACCGGGCGGCTCCTGGTCACCGGGAAGGTGTCGGAGTGGCGCGGGCACGTCGCTTCCACCGATCCGGAGAAGCTGGCCGACGCGTGGTACTCCTTCCGGCCGGTTCCCGGGATGGGGCTCGACGACCTGCCGTTCACCCACGACGGCCGCCGGGTCACCCTGGCGGCGTTCCGGGAGCGTCTGCAGACCGCGCACCGTGAGCACCCCGACGCCGAGCTCGCCTGGGAGACCGGGCACCGGGACTGGACGCGTCATCTCGTCGACGTCGGGCTGGACCCGGAGCTGTTCCGCTACCAGCGCGCCATGAACGCCGGTGAGGGCGAGGCCGCCGAGGCGTTCTCGTTCTCCTCCGACGAGGCGTTCGTCGACTTCCTCCTGCGTGCGGTGCTCGACCCGGCCGAGCCGCAGAACGTCGCCGAGCTCGTCGCCGGGTACGCCGACCGGCTCGCCCAGCGCGAGGAGCTGGAGACCGAGCGGGAGTTCGTCGACGGCACGCTGTCCCGGCTGGAGCCGATGGTCGACGCCGAGGCCACCGCGACCGCGGCCCGCGACGCCGAGACCGCCGCGCGCGCCGAGCTGGCGGCGACCGCGTCGCGGATCGCGGCCCGTCGGGTCGCCGAGGAGGCCCGCTCGGTGACCGCCGCCGAGGAGGCCGCCGGCGCCGTCGAGGCCGAGCAGTCCGCGGCCCGTGCGGCGGAGCGGCTGCAGGACACCGTCGGTGAGCTGCGCAGGCTCACCGCGGTGCTCGCCGTCGAGGCCGCGGAGCGGACCGCGGCCGAGGCGACCCGCGAGCGCGACGACGCGTCGGCGGTGTCGATGGCCCGCGACGCCGTCGAACCGGTGCTGGCGCACCGCGTCGCCGCCGCCGAGGCCGCGCGGCTGCGTGCCCGCGTCGAGGAGGAGGAGCAGAAGTCCCGGCCCGCGCTCGCGGCCCGGCAGGACGCGGCCCGCGCCCTCGCCGCCGCGCTGGCCCGCGTCGCCGCGGAGGCCGACGCCGCCGCCGACGACGCGGAGACCCGCCGCGCCGACGCCGAGGAACGCGCGGCGGCCGCCCGTCGCGAGCAGGTCACCCGCACCGCCGACGCCGCCCGTGCCGAGAGCGCGGCCGGCGCCGCCCGCGAGGCCCTCGACGAGCTCGACACCCGGGTCGCGGCCGCCGTCGACGCGGGGCACCTGAAGGCGGGCTCGACCGCCGCCGACGTCGAGGACTCCGCGGCGGCTGCCCGGATCGACGCCGAGCGGTGCGCCGCCGCGCTCGTCGACGCCGACACCGCCGCCGCGGCGATCCGCGAGGAGCGCCGGGCCGCCGAGACCCGCCGCACCGCGGCGCAGGACGCGGCGGCCGCCGCCCGCGCCGACGCCGCGACCGCCGAGGCCGCGCGATCCGCGGCGCAGGCCGACGCCGTCGCGCTCGCCGGGGAGACCCGGCCCGCGGAGCTGCTCGGGCTCGACGAGATCCGCCCGGACACCGACGCGGGCCTCGTCGTCGACACCCTGACCACCGCGATCCGCGGCGCCGAGCGGGAACGGACGACCCTGCACGGCGACCAGCGCCGTGACGAACGCGCGCTCGCCGCGCTCGGCGACGGCGGCCTGCTGCCCGACCCGCCCGAGATCGAGGACGTCCTCGCGGTGCTGGAGTCCGCCGGGATCACGGCCTGGTCCGGGCGTCGCTACCTGGCGAAGCTGCCCGCCCTCGACCGGGAGACCGTGCTGGCGCGGCTGCCGCACCTGGCCGGCGGAGTACTGCTCAACGACGCGCGCGACGCCGAGCGGGCCCGCACCCGGCTGGACGCGGCGCGGCTGCTGCCGGCCTGCCTGGTCGCGGTCGGCACCACCGCCGCGCTGCGCCCCGACGCCGACCCGGCGCCCGGGATCGACTTCGTCGTGCCGCCCAACCCGGCCCTGCACGACGAGGAGGCCGCCGAGCAGGTCCGGGTCCGCCTCGTCGCCGAGACCACCGAGCGCGCCGCCCGGCTGGCCGAGCTGGAGACCGTCCTCGACGACGACCGCAGGCTGCGGGACCGGTTCGCCGCGCTGCGCGACCGGCGTCCCACCCTCGCCGACCTCACCGAGGCCGCCGAGATCGCCGAGGCCGCACGGGCCGCGGCCGTCGCCGAGCACGAGGCGACCCGCGCCGCGGTCGAGGATCTCGACGAGCGCGCCGACCGGCTCGCCGCCGACCGGCCCGGCCTGGAACGGACCGCCGGGGACACGCGTCGCCGGGCGGACGCGCTGGCCGCGCTGCGCACCGAGCTCGCCCGCCGGGCGACGCACGAGGAGCGGATCCGCACCGGGGAGGCCGACGCCGCGCGGGCCCGTGAGGAGGCCGACGCCGCCGGGACCACCGCCGACCGCGCCGCTCGCGAGGCCGCCGACGCCCAGCAGACCCGCGATCGGCAGCGCGGCATCGGCACCACCCTGCGCGACGAGGCCGCGGCGCTCCCGGTCTCCATCGAGGAGATCGGCGACCCGGACGCGGAGCCGGACGGGATCCCCGAGGGATCGCTGGCCGAGCTGCGTGAGGAGTTCCAGCGGGCCCGCGACGCCTACGCCTCTGCCGCCGTCGACACCGACCTGCACGGTGCGCTGGAGCGGGCCGAGGCCGACGCGCGGGAGCGCCGGGTCGCCGTCGACGGGCTGCCGCGCACCGTCGTCGAGGCCGCGACGGCGTTCCTGCACACCCCCGACGGCGCCGACGCCGCCAGCCGTCGCGCCGCCGCGGAGCAGGCCAGGGCCGCCTACGACGAGGCCGAACGCCGCCGCGCCGACGCCGCGACGGAGCTGGCCGTCGCCCGTCGCGAGCTGGAGCGGTTCACCGGCGGCGAGCGGCCGATCGACCCGTACGACGCGCCCCGCGACGCCGAGCACGGCCGTGAGCTGGTCGCCCGCGCCGCGGCGGACCTGGACGCGGCGGGCACGGAGCTGGAACGCCGTCGCCGGGCCCGGACCGCCGCCGAGGACGCCCACCGCACCGCCACCGACCTCGCCCGCGGGTTCGGGCTGGTCGTGTCCTCGTTGGACGAGACGCCCGAGCCGTCCGGGGTGCCGTTCGACGGCGACGTCGAAGCCGCCCAGGCCGCGCTCAAGCGCCACCAGAACGCCGTCCGGGACGCGGCGGGGGAGCGGACGCGCGCCGAGAAGAAGGTCCGCGAGGGGGTCGACGCCGTCGCCCGCTTCGCGCAGGACCCGCGGTTCGCGACCCTCACCTCCCCCGTGCACCGCCACATCGCCGGCGTCGACCGGTCGGAGATGCCGGGCCTCGCCGCGGAGTGGATCGCGGCGCTGCGCCCGCGGCTGCGGTCCCTCGACGACGACCTCGGCAACATCGAGCGGCACCGCTCCGGGATCGTCACCCGGCTGTCCGGGATGGTCGGCGAGGCGCTGCGGACGGTGCGCCTCGCCCAGCGACTGTCCCAGCTGCCCGAGGGCCTCGGCGACTGGTCGGGCCAGCAGTTCCTGCGGATCCGGTTCGAGGAGCTGCCCGACGTGGCGCTGCGCCACGAGCTCGGCGCCGTCGTCGACCGCACCGCCACCGGCATGGCGGGCGGCAAGGCCAAGGACCGGCGCGACGGCATGTCCATGCTGCTGCGCGGGGTCAGGGCGGCGATGCCGAAGGGCGTCCGGGTCGAGATGCTCAAGCCCGACGCCGTGCTGCGCACCGAGCGGCTGCGCGTCTCCGCGATCAAGGACGTGTTCTCCGGCGGACAGCAGCTGACCGCGGCGATCGTCCTGTACTGCACGATGGCGGCGCTGCGGGCGCACCAGCGCGGGCAGGGCAGGCGGGCGCACGCGGGCGTGCTGTTCCTCGACAACCCGATCGGGCGCGCGTCGGCGGGCTACCTGCTGGAGCTGCAGTTCGGCGTCGCGCAGGCCCTCGGCGTGCAGCTGGTCTACACGACCGGGCTGTTCGACGCGGGTGCGCTGTCGTCGTTCCCGCTGCTCGTGCGGCTGCGCAACGACGCCGACCTGCGCGCAGGACGCAAGTACCTGTCCGTCGACGAGCGGGTCACCCGGTCGGTGCCCGACGCCGACGCCCCCGGCGGCCGGATCACCGCGGCGCGGGTCTACCGACGCCCCGAGGCCGCGGTCCCCGCCGGCGCAGGCAACAACGGCGCAGGCAACAACGGTGCAGGCGACGGCGCGGGATCGGCAGGATGACCGTGCCCGGGGACGCAGGGGCTGCGCCCGGGCCGGTCGCGGAACGGCTCGCGGAGCTGCTGCGGGCCTCCGGGCGGACCCGGATCCCGCGCTCGGCGGTGCGCGCGGCCTTCCTGCGGGCCGACCCCACGATGGTCGGCAGCGTCGACGCCCGGCGGAACCTGGCCGCGGTCCTGGCGGAGCTGACCGCCGCCGGGGTGATCGAACCGACCGGCCGCACCGACGACGGGAGCCCGCCGCTGCCGAACTCGGTCAAGCTGCTGCGTGCCGCCCCGGCCCCGGCGCCGCAGGACCGCACCCCGTGGCACGCCGAGCTGTCCTGGGCGTCGGGCCTGTCCCGGCCGTCGCCGACGCTGCTGCAGGTCAACGAATGGCTGTTCCGGAACGCGGCGCGGGCGGTCGAGGTCCCGCTGCGGGAGCGCGCACTGGAGATCACCGGCGACGAGAAGGCATTCGACGGCCGCCTGCCCGGCGCGCTCTCCCTGGAGACCCTGCGGGCGCGTCGGGTCGTCCCGCCGCTGCACCGCGAGCCGCTGCCCGGGGGTGGGCCGGTGCTGCTCGTCGTCGACAACGTCGACACCATGGACTCGCTGCTCCGGGCGCTGCGACCCGAGCCGGGTGCGGTCGGCGGGGTCGCCTGGGGGGCCGGGGACGCGTTCACCGCGTCGGTGCTCGCGCTGCGGGAGGCCCCGCCGTCGGAGGTCCGGTACTCCGCGATCCGGTACTTCGGCGATCTCGACGCGGCGGGGCTGCGGATCCCGCGCCGCGCGGGCGAGCTGGCCGTCGCCGAGGGGCTGCCGCCGGTGCGGCCCGCGACCGGGCTGTACCGGGCGCTGCTGGAGCACGGCCGTCCGGCGGCCGCGTCGAGCGTCGACCATGCCGACGTCGAGTGGCTCGATCCCGCGCTGCGCGGCCCCGTCCGCGACCTGTTCGCGGCAGGGGCACGCCTGGCCCAGGAAGCCATCGGCGCCACCCACCTGGCCGCCACCCCGACCTGGCGCACCGGGCTCGCCCCCGACTGAGCGCTCCCACACGGGTTCCTATGTCCCACACGGGATCCGAACCCGTGCGGGACGCACGACCCCGTGTGGGAGCGGGGATCAGAGGGGTGGTGGGGCGAGGGTCAGGTCCACTCGGAGGCCGTTGGCGGGGGGTGAGGTCACGGTCAGGGAGCCGCCGGCCTGTTCGGCGGTGCGTCGGGCGATGTCGAGGCCCAGGCCGGTCGAGCCGCCGCCGCTGACCCCGCGCGAGGTGGGGTCGGTGCCCGGTGGGAGGCCGGGGCCGTCGTCGTGCACGACGATCCGGGCGCCCCCGCCCGAGCGGGCCGTCAGCTCCACGCCGAAGGCCGTCCCGTCCGGGGTGTGCGCGAACACGTTGCCCAGCAGCGCGTCCACACACGCCTCCAGGTCACCCGGCGCGCAGGCCACGGGCAGCGGGCCGTCGGCCAGGTGCAGGGTCACCGAGCGGTCGGTGTCCTCGGCCAGCACCCGCCAGAACTCCACCCGCTCCCGGACGACGGCCGCCGCGTCCGTGCTGCGGGCCGTGCCGCCGCCGCGTCGCCGGGCCTGCTCGATCGCGCCGGTGACCGCCCGCGCGACGCCGTCGACCCCGGCCGAGATGCGGGCGACGTCGCCCGGGTCGTGCAGGGCCTCGGCGTCCAGGCGCAGCGCGGTGAGCGGGGTGCGGACCCGGTGCGCGAGGTCCGCGACGTTCTCCCGCTCCTCGCGCAGCAGCTCCGAGATCCGCCCGGCCAGCCCGTTCAGCGCCCCCGCGACGACGCCGAGCTCGGCCGGGGCGCCGGGGTCGGCGCGCGCGGACAGGTCCCCGGCCGCGAGCCGCTCCGACACCCCGGACAGGTCGGTGGCGGCGTCGACGAGGGTGCGGGCCAGCCGGTCCGCGACCAGCAGCCCGCCGGCGAGCAGCACCAGCGAGAGCCCGCCCAGCAGCAGCCAGGATCGGGTCACACCGCGGGTGAGCTCGGCGTCGGGGACGAACACCCGGATCGCGGCGTTGCCGCCCGCGGCGCCGGTCACCGCGAACACCAGCTCGCGCCCGCCGGGCGCCTCGGTCGACGCGCTCGTCCCGAGCAGCCCCAGCCGGACCACCGGGCTGCGTGGTGCGGGCGCGCCGAGGACGGTGCCGTCGGGCAGGAACACCGAGACGTCGGAGGCGTCGCGGCCGTCGGCGTTCTGGACGGCGGGGGCCAGCACCGACCGGTCGCCGCCCGCGACGGCCGGGGTCAGCACCTGGGCCTGGACGGTCGCGGCGGACACCGCCGAGCTCTCCGCGACCGAGCGGATCAGCGTCGCGAGCGGGATCGCGAACGCGACGAGCACCAGCAGCACGGTCGCCCCGACGAGGACGAGGATGCGCCGCCGCATCAGGCGGTGCCCGGCCCGGTTCCCGACGGCGCCGACGGCGCGGACAGCCGGATCCCGACGCCGCGCACCGAGTGCAGGTAGCGCGGGGCCTGCGCGGTCTCGCCGAGCTTGCGGCGCAGCCACGACAGGTGCACGTCGACGGTCTTGTCGGCGCCGCCGTAGGGCTGCTGCCACACCTCGGTCATCAGCTCCCGCTTGCCGACGACCTGGTCGGCGCGGGCGGCGAGGTGGTGCAGCAGGTCGAACTCGCGCGGGGTCAGCTCCAGCTCGGTGCCGTCGAGCACCGCGCGCCGCGACCGCGGGTCCACCGACAGCCCGCCGACGACGACCGTCGTGTCGCCGGTCCCGTCGCCGAGCCGGCGCAGCACCGCGCGGATCCGGGCGTCGAGCTGGGCGGCGGCGAACGGCTTGACCAGGTAGTCGTCGGCGCCCGCGTCGAGCACGGAGACGATCTCGGTCTCGTCGTCGCGGGCGGTCGCGACGATCACCGGCACCGTGCTGGCGCCGCGCAGCATGCGCAGCATGGTGGTGCCGTCCATGTCGGGCAGGCCGAGGTCGAGCACCACGAGGTCGGGCCGCTTCCCGACGGCGTGCTCCAGCCCCGCCATCGCGGTCGGCGCGGAGTCGACGGCGTGCCCCCGCTCGGTCAGCCCGCGGATGAGGGCACCGCGGATGCCGGGGTCGTCCTCGACGATCAGGATCTGGGCCACGGGGGGAGAACCTATCCGTCGTGACCACGCCCGCGGTGGGTCGCAGCCGTCGCTTGTGTCCCGTTTAGGGATCCGTTAACCGGGGTCCGAGGCATGCTGTGCGCGTGGAACGACCGACGCGCCCCGTCCTGCAGATCGCGCTCTGGACCGCCGCGGCCGCCGGCGCCCTGCTCCTGGGCCTGACGGCCGTCGGGAGCATCGGCAGCGACCTCGCGGGCACCCAGACACAGCCGCTGAGCGCCGAGCAGGTGGACGCCCGGCTGGCCCAGCACTCCGCCACCGCCGCAGCCATCCCCACCGCCCCTGCCGCACCGGCACCCGCACCGGCCCCGACGACGGTGCCGGTCGCCGCCCCGCCCGCGGTGGTGCAGGCCGGGGCCGCGGGGAACGTCCTGGCCCGCTGTGAGGGCGCGACCCCGCGGATCGTCTCGGTCAACCCCGCGCAGGGCTGGGAGCGCGAGGACGACAAGGACATCGGCCCGGCCGAGGTCGTCTTCGACGGCGACGACGTACCCGACGTCCGGGTCACCCTGAGCTGCGCCGGCGGGGTGCCGACCGGCCGGGTCGCGGCCGTCCCCGAGGACTGAGCGAGCCCGGGGGACGCTTGCGGGGGACGCCGAGACCCGCGGGACGCGGCGGGCTCAGCCGCCGGCGAACGGCGGGAGCACGTCGAGGGTGGCCGCCCCGCCCACCACGGCGGAGCGGTCGCGCACCGCCACCTCGTCGAGCAGGAAGCTGCAGCGCAGCAGGACCCGCTCCAGCTCCGGGCCGTGCGCGGTGCCGAGCGCGGCGACGGCGTCGGCCACCGTCGCGCCGGCGGGCAGCTCCACGGCCTCCTCGCCGGTCCCCGCGGCGGCCTTGGCCGCGGCGAAGTACCGGACGGTGAGGGTCCTGGTCTCCAGGGACAGGGTCATGGTCATCCTCCGATCGCGCTCATCGGGCGCGCAGGCTGCAGGAATCCGGGGTCGTCGATGCCGTGGCTGGCCTTCTTGCCCCACATCGCGTCGCGCCAGACGTCGGCGATCTCGGCGTCGGTCGCGCCGCCGCGGAGCATGGCGCGCAGGTCGGTCTCGCCGGTGGCGAACAGACAGGTGCGGACCTGGCCGTCGGCGGTGAGCCGGGTCCGGTCGCAGGCCCCGCAGAACGGGCGGGTCACCGAGGCGATCACACCGACGGTGGCCGGGCCCCCGGCGGTGCCGATGCTCGTTCCGTCCAGCCTGCTCTCGGTGCCGATGCTCGTTCCGTCCAGCCTGCTCTCGACCACGAACTTCTCGGCGGGCGCCCCGCCGCGGTCCTCGTCGGACGGGGTGAGCACGAAGCGCTCCTCGAGCCGCGCCAGGATCTCGTCGGCGGTGATCATCTCGGTGCGACGCCAGCCGTGCTGGGCATCGAGCGGCATCTGCTCGATGAACCGCAGCTGGTAGCCGTGGGCCAGCGCGAACTCCAGCAGGTCCGCGGCCTCGTCGTCGTTGACACCGCGCAGCAGCACCGCGTTGATCTTCACCGGGGCCAGGCCCGCGGCCTGCGCGGCCGCCATCCCGTCGATGACGTCCGACAGCCGGTCGCGCCGGGTGATCTGCGCGAACCGCTCCGGGCGCAGGGTGTCCATCGAGACGTTGAGCCGGTTCACCCCGGCCGCCGCGAGGGCCTCGGCGCGACGGGCGAGCCCGATCCCGTTGGTCGTCAGCGAGATGTCCGGGCGGGGCTCCAGCGCCGATGCGGCGGCGAAGATGTCCTCCAGGCCCTTGCGCAGCAGCGGCTCGCCGCCGGTGAACCGCAGCTCCTCGACACCGAGGTCCCGCACGGCGAGCGCGATCAGCCGGTTCAGCTCCGCGTCGGTCAGCTGCTCGGAGCGCGGCATCCAGTCCAGGCCCTCGGCGGGCATGCAGTAGGTGCAGCGCAGGTTGCAGCGGTCGGTGAGCGAGATCCGCAGGTCGGTCGCGACCCGTCCGAACCCGTCGACGAGACGGGGGTCGGCCGGGCGGGACGGGTCCCGGGACGTGCCGCCCCGCAGCGACGGCAGGCCGAGCTGGGTGGTCATGGGCCCGAGGCTAGCCGTCGACGGCAGCGCTCGCCCAGAGCGGGTTTCCGCAGCTCAGACCGGTTTTCCGCACCCGCGGACGTGGCCGCGGCCACGCCGTCGCAGGTGCGGAACTAGTCACCGTGTACCTAGTCGAAAGAACAGGGACACGGTTACGTCCGGTGGGCCTTCAGCTCCTGCCGGGCGACGGAGCGGACGTGCACCTCGTCCGGTCCGTCGGCGAAGCGCAGGGCGCGCGCCCAGGCGTAGAAGTAGGCCAGCGGGGTGTCGTCGCTCATCGCCGCGCCGCCGTGTACCTGCATCGCCCGGTCGATCACCGTGCAGGCCATCCGGGGCACCACGACCTTGATCGACGCGATCTCGGTCGCCGCACCCTTGGCGCCGTGCGCGTCGATCAGCCAGGCCGTCTTCAGGGTGAGCAGCCGGGCCTGCTCGATCTCCATCCGGGACAGCGCGATCTGCTCGCGCACCACGCCCTGGTCGGCCAGCGGCCCGCCGAAGGCCACCCGGGACCGTGCACGCTCGGTCATCAGGTGCAGGGCACGCTCGGCCATGCCGATCAGCCGCATGCAGTGGTGGATCCGGCCGGGGCCGAGGCGGGCCTGGGCGATCGCGAAGCCGCCGCCCTCCTCGCCGAGCAGGTTCGACGCCGGCACCCGCACGCCGTCGAACCGCAGCTCGGAGTGCCCGTGCTGGTCCTGGTAGCCGAAGGTCGGCAGGTGCCGCTCGATGGTGAGGCCCGGGGTGTCGCGCGGGACCAGGATCATCGACTGGCGGCGGTGGTTCGACACGGTGTCGTCGTCGTCCGCGGCGGTCTTGCCCATGACGATGAAGATCCGGCAGCGCTCGTCGGCGGCCCCGGAGATCCACCACTTGCGGCCGTCGATGACGTAGTCGTCGCCGTCGCGCCGGATCCGGGTCTGGATGTTGGTGGCGTCGGAGGAGGCGACGTCCGGCTCGGTCATCGCGAACGCCGAGCGGATCTCGCCCGCCAGCAGCGGTTCCAGCCACTCCTGCTTCTGCGCGGGGGTGCCGAACAGGTGCAGGGTCTCCATGTTCCCGGTGTCGGGGGCCTGGCAGTTGATGACCTCGGGGGCGATCACCGGCGACCAGCCGGACACCTCGGCGACCGCGGCGTAGTCAACGTTGGACAGGCCCGAGACGTCGGGCAGGAACAGGTTCCACAGGCCCCGCTCGCGGGCCTCGGTCTTCAGCTCCTCCACCACCGGTGGCAGGTCCCATTCCTGCGGCGTGCCGCGCCGCTGCGCACGGAAGGCGTCGTAGGCGGCCTCGGACGGCAGGATGCGCTCGTCGAGGAAGGCGCGCATGCGCCCGGTGTAGTCGGCGGCCACGGCGCTGGGTGCGAAGTCCACGCGCAGGATCAGACCACACGCCGTCGTCGGGTGGCAGGTCGTGCGTCGACGGTCCGCCGTGGCCTCGCCGCAGGCGCGACCCTAGTATCGCGACCGTGCCGCACTTCAGGATCTCCGAGGCCGCCCGACTGCTCGGCGTCAGCGACGACACCGTCCGCCGCTGGGTGGACGCGGGGACGCTGCCGGTGCAGGCCGACGCGTCGAACCGCAAGGTCATCGACGGTGCCGCGCTCGCCGCGTTCGCCCGCGACCACGCGACCGCCCCGCCGGACCCCTCGGTGGTGCAGCGCTCGGCCCGCAACCGGATGGTCGGCCTGGTCACCTCGGTGCTGGCCGACACGGTGATGGCCCAGGTGGAGATGCAGTGCGGGCCGCACCGCGTGGTGTCGCTGATGAGCAGCGAGGCCGTGCGCGAGCTCGGTCTCGAGCCCGGTGCGCTCGCCGTGGCGGTGATCAAGTCGACGAACGTGGTGGTGGAGACGCCGGGCGGACACCTGTGATCCCGGGGGCCGGCACCGCCCCCGCGCCGGCCCCGACCCGGCGACGTGAGGGCGTGGCCGACCGCCACGGCACCGGCGTCGGCCTGCCGGTCTGGATGTGGGTCCCGGCCGGCATCGGCTTCGCCGTGATCGCGCTGCCGGTGCTCGGCCTGCTCTGGGAGGCCGACTGGGCCGAGACCCCCCGCCTGCTCACCAGCGAGGCCGCGCTGTCGGCGCTGCGCCTGTCGCTGCTGACCGCGGCGACCTCCACGACGCTCTGCCTGCTGCTCGGCGGGCCGCTCGCGGTGGTCCTGGCCCGCGGCCGGATCAACCGGCTGCCCCGCCTGATGCGCGGGATCCGCTCGGTCGTGCTGCTCCCGCTGGTGTTGCCGCCGGTCGTCGGCGGACTCTCGCTGCTGTTCCTGCTCGGTGCCAACGGCCTGGTCGGGCAGGGGCTGGACACCGCGTTCGGGATCTTCATCCCGTTCTCGACGGCTGCCGTGGTCCTGGCCCAGACCTTCGTCGCGATGCCGTTCCTGATCGTGTCGCTGGAGGGTGCGCTGCGGACCGCGGGGGAGCGCTACGAGGCGACGGCGGCCACCCTCGGCGCGTCGCCGGGGCTGGCGTTCCGCCGGGTCACCGTGCCGCTGGTGCTGCCCGGCCTGGCGTCCGGGCTGGTCCTGGCCTTCGCCCGCTGCATGGGTGAGTTCGGTGCGACGATCGCGTTCGCCGGCAGTCTGGAGGGCACCACCCGGACCCTGCCGCTGCTGGTCTACCTGCAGGGCGAGACCGACGTCGCGGGGACAGTCGCGCTGTCGCTGCTGCTGGTGGTCGTGTCGCTGGTGGTGATCGTCGTCGGGCGACCGCGGGGTCTGGACGGCCGCGGATGAGCAGGGGCGGCGACACGGTGGAGCTCGGTGTGGACATGAGGGCGCGGCTGGACCGGGACGGGTTCGCCCTGGACCTGGAGCTGTCGGTCGCCGCGGGCGAGGTGCTCGCGGTGCTCGGCCCGAACGGGGCGGGCAAGTCCACGATGCTCGGCATCCTGTCCGGGCTGCTGCGTCCGGACGCCGGGCACCTGCGCGTCGACGGCCGGACGCTGCTCGACACCGCCGACGGGACCTTCGTGCCGCCGCACCGGCGCGGCGTCGGGCTGCTGGCCCAGGAACCGCTGCTGTTCCCGCACCTGTCGGCGCTGGCGAACGTCGCGTTCGGGCCGCGGGCCCAGGGCACGCCCCGCGCCGCGGCCGAGTCCCGGGCCCGTGACCTGCTCGACGCCGTCGGTGTCGGCGGGCTCGCAGCCCGCCGCCCGGCGCAGCTCTCCGGCGGACAGCAGCAGCGGGTCGCGCTGGCCCGCGCGCTGGCCCCCCGCCCGGGGCTGTTGCTGCTCGACGAGCCGCTCGCCGCCCTCGACGTCGACGCCACCCCCGCCATGCGCACCCTGCTGCGCCGGGTCATCGCCGACGGCAAGCAGACCGCCCTGCTGGTCACCCACGACGCGCTCGACGCGCTCGTGCTCGCCGACCGTGTCGTCGTGCTGGACCGGGGCCGGATCGTCGAGTCCGGTCCCGTCCGGGACGTCCTGGCCCGTCCGCGGAGCGCGTTCTCCGCCCGGATCGCGGGGCTGGACCTGGTACCGGGCACCGCAGAGGGCTCGGGGGTGCGCACCGCCGACGGGACCGAGATCCAGGGCCGCGCGGTCGAGGTCGCCGCAGGCGAGCCCGCGGTCGCGGTGTTCCCGCCGTCGGCGGTGGCGGTGCACGGCAGCAGGCCCGGGGGCAGTCCGCGCAACGTCTTCCCGGTCCGGATCGCCGCGCTGGAACCGCGTGGGGACACCGTGCGGCTGCGTGCCGCACCCGTCGCCGGGGGGCCGGACTGGGTGTCCGGGCTGGCCGCCGACGTCACCCCCGCCGCCGTCGCCGAACTGGGTGTCGAACCCGGGCAGGAAGTGTGGTTCGCGGTGAAGGCGGCCGAGGTCGCCGTGCACGGCCGGCACGCCTGAGAGCCGCGACCGATCCGCTGATCGCGCAGCTTGGCCCCCTGCCGGCCCCCGGTCGGCAGGCGTCCCCGGCACCCCCGGTGCCCAAACGCTCCGTCACTCGGGTGGTCCCATGTGTCACCCGGACCACCATCGTGTCTCTCGCATCAGGCGTCACAGACGCATAGCGTCGCTTTCCGTGAGCCCCCTGCGTCCCCGCGCCGCCCGACTGGTCACTGCCGGTGTCCTGGCGGTCGCACTCGGTGTTCCTCTCGCGCCGACGGCGTCCGCCGCCGAGACGGCGGCGTCGGCGCCTGCCGGATACCTGGTGCAGACGGCGACCGACGGACAGACCCGGGCCGCCGCCGAGTCCGTCGGCGTCGAGCCCACGGTCACCTTCGACAGCGTGGTGCACGGCTTCGCCGCGGACCTCACCCCCGCTCAGGCGACCGAGCTGCGCGACCGTCCCGGCGTCGTCGGGGTGGAGGAGGACCGCACGATCTCCCCGCTCGACCCGCAGGCCGTCCACCAGGACGCGCCGGTCGTCCCGCTCGCCACTGCCGAACAGGCGCCGGGCAACTGGGGGCTCGACCGCATCGACCAGCCGAACCTGCCGTTGGACGGGCAGTACCGGCACACCGCGACCGGCGCCGGGGTGGACGTGTTCGTCCTCGACACCGGCGTCGACGCGAGCCACCCGCAGTTCGGTGGCCGGGCGAAGCTCGAGCTCAACACCATCGACCGGACCGACACCGACTGCGACGGGCACGGCACCGTCGTCGCGGGGATCGCCGCGTCGACGGACTACGGCGTGGCGCCGGGCGCGAACGTGCGCGCGGTGAAGGTGCTCGACTGCAACGGCACCGGGACGCTGTCGTCGCTGATCGCCGGTCTGGACTGGGTGTCGAAGAACAAGCGCGGCCCCGCGGTCGCGGTGATGTCGTGGAGCTACGGCGGCTCGCCGATGCTCCAGCAGGCAGTCCAGCGCATGATCGACTCCGGGGTGTTCGCGGCGTCCTCGGCGGGCAACACCGGCGGCGACGACTGCACCGCGCTGCCCCGCGCGATCGACGACGTGCTGGTCGTCGCGAACTCGACGATCGACGACAAGCGCGCCTCGAACTCCTCGACCGGCCGCTGCGTCGCGCTCTACGCGCCGGGCACCCGGATCGTGGCGCCGGTCCCCGGTGGCGGCACCGCCTCCTACAGCGGGACCTCGATGGCCGCGCCGTTCGCGGCCGGGGTGGCGGCGCTCTACAAGCAGGCCCGCGGTGACGCCCCGGCCACCACCGTCAAGAAGTGGATCGTCGACAACGCGGTGCCGGGGAAGATCGACGGTGGCGACACCGGCGGCACCCCGAACCGGCTGCTGCAGACCGGCGGGCTCTAGCTCCCCGTCAGCCCCGGGCCTCGTCGGCCCACTCCCACAGCTCGTACGCGGGCTGGTCGAGCAGGTCGTTCAGCTCGGCCGGGTCGTTCGACGGGGCCGCGACCCACACCGTCCGGTCGGTCCACAGCCACGCGAGGCGAGGTCCGCGGTTCGCGGAGAGGTCGGGCGCACCGTCCCGCGCCGGACGGCGGTCCAGCAGCCCGTCCCAGCCGTCCGGGCCCGCCTCGTCGAGTGCGTCGAGCACGGTCCCGCTGGTCACCGGCTCGCCCCGGTCGGCGACCGACGCCGCGATCCGGTCCGGGTCCACCACCCCGTCCGGCAGCACCGCGGCCGCGACCAGCACGTCCACCACCCGGTCCAGCCGCTCCCGGCCCTCCGCCGACAGCGCGGGCACCACCCGCACCGCGTCCGGCAGCGTCGAGGTCGCACCACCCGCGCCGGGTACCACGACCTCTGTCGCCGGCACCGCGGGCGCGAACTCGGCCTGTCGCGCGAGCCGCCACGACCGCCGGGCCAGGAACCCGAACACCGTGACGGCCACCGCGGCCGCCACGAACGGGATCGCCCGCCCGGCCTGCACGCCGGCCACGACGAACCAGCCGCCGACCACCACCGCGCCCGCCGCCGAGATCGCTGCGGAGACCCGGTCGACCGTGCCAGGGCGTGCCATGTCCGCAGGATAGGCGCGACCCCCGGTGACCCCGATAGCGTCCGGCGCATGCCCGGCACGCCCCCCGCCGACCTCGCGTCCCTCGCTCGTCGCTACCTCGCCCCCGCCACCGCCGAGTGCCCCACGTTCGTCGAGGACACCGAGTGGGAGCCGATCGTCGACGGCGTCGACTACTTCGCCCGGCTGCGGGACCTGTTCGACCGGGCGGGGCCCGGCGACACGGTGCTGGTCACCGGGGGTCTGTAACGAGAACGGTGGTTCCGGCGATGTTGTCAGTAGTGCTCGGCGCCCGGCCAGCGGTCACCGAAAGTGATGGCGAAGGCGTTGAGGACTGGCTTCCAGCGCATCATCCATCGGGTGTGGCCTCGTCCGGTCGGGTCGAGGCTGCGGGTGACAAGGTACAGACATTTCATCGCGGCCTGCTCGCTGGGGAAATGCCCTCGCGCTCGGACTGCTCGCCGGTAGCGGGCGTTCAACGATTCGATCGCGTTCGTCGTACAGATCACCCTCCGGACCTCGATGTCGTAGTCGAGGAACGGCATGAACTCGGTCCAGGCGTTACGCCACAAACGTATCATCGCCGGATAGGCTCGCCCCCACTCGTCATCGAGATCATCCAGCGCGGCTGCAGCGGCATCGGCGGTGGACGCGGTGTAAATAGCTC
>NZ_VRMC01000159.1:0-5622 GCF_008369905.1 Pseudonocardia sp. EV170527-09 | reverse complement strand
CAAGCACGACACCGCGTCCTGTGAAGCCGAGAACGCCGTACGCGACGAGATCGAGATCGCCGTCCGCAACGCCGAGCACTACTGGGTCCCCGTCGCGCGGATCCCCAGTGACGGGAAGACCCCGCTGGAGGCGATCCGGATCAACGCGGCCGAGGTGGAGCTGCCGGTCGGCACCGAGCTCCGGCTGTCGCTGATCCGCGACTTCGACGGGGAGGACCTGGAACTGCACACGGTCACAGTGCAGGCCCAGTAGTCCGTCACGATGTGGTGCGCCCTGACTTGCCGCTGACTCGCCGGGTCTTCTGGGCGGTCAACTCCGCCCAGGAGACGAAGAGCCAGGCACAGCTCGATGGGAGGAGCAGCCGCTGGCGGGGCCTGCCGGCGACATCTGCGTCGCTGTCGTACCTGTTTGGTACAACCAGGTCCAACCCCAGTCCGGCCGCACGCGCGGAGTGGAGAAGGACCTGAGATGACCGCTGACACGACCGGAGAGCTCGTCGCCCGCCTCGCCCGGGTCCTGGACCCGGTGGCGTTTGACGACCGAGCCGAGCCCCGCACCCTCGGCCAGCTGTGGGACCAGGTCTCCCGACGGATGACCGCCCAGGAGCACGCCCGGCGCGCAATCGCTGCCGGCTGGACCTCGACGGAGACACCATGACCGCTGCCACCCCAGCCCCGTGCACCCACCCCGGTGCCGACGTCGTGGCACGGCTCACCTCCGAGGCGCCGCGGCTCTGGACCGCGATCGCTCGGACCGGGATACACGACGGATCCCTCCGCCGCGGGTTCGACCTCGGGCACGACGCCGAGCAGACCTCCCTCGACGCCGCCCAGACCGTCCAGCAGACACCCTCCCTGCCGCAGCCGTGAGCAACGACGACGCGGCCGACGACGTCGTGGCACGACGCGTCCTGGTACCCGATCTCGGCGACGAGCTGACCGAGGTCCTGCGCCAGGTCGAGGAGCTGCTGCTGACCCTGGCCGCGTGGGAGGAAGAGCCCGATGGGCCCGGCCCGTTCGTCCTGCCCGCCCCGCTGGCCGGGCGCTGCGCGCTCGACGCGCTGCGCCGGATCCAGGACATCCTCGCCCCCACCCAGACCCCGTCGGAGATGCTCGACCACGGTGCGCAGGTCCGGCTGCGGCTGGTAGGGCCCGACGGGCGCTACGAGCACATGCCGCTGCGCGCGGTGACCATCGCCGTCGCCGACCTCGACGCCCTCGCCGCGGCCGCAGCGGTACTCGGCCACACCGTGGCGACCCGCACCGACACCGAGCTCGCCGAAGCCATCGCCGCCGGCACCGAGGCCGCCGCGCCCACCTACGGACCCGCACCCGCCCCCCGCGACATCATCGAGCGGCTGGCCCGCCTGCACGGCCTGCTCGACCTCGCCGTCAGCGACGACACCCGCCAGCTGATCACCGTCCTCGACCGCGCCGGCACCACAGAACCGGTCGTCCTCGACCACACCACTGAAGCGGCCTACCAGCGCCTCGCGGACCGGATGAGCGTGATGTGGGGTGGCGGAGCGGCCTCGCGGTTCCTGTACTGACCCCGTCAGTGCGCTCCGGTGAGCTCACCGGACACGACGCGGCGTTCGTTCTCCGCGCGCCAGGCACGGTAGTCCGCGTCATCTGCAGCGGTCCCGATCCGGGCGATGCAGTCCGCGCACAGGTCCGCGACCTGCAGCAGCGACCCCTTCCCGCACTCGCGGCATGCGATCAGCTCAGCGACAGGGTCCAGCACGCGGGTCTCGGGTACCGGCCCGGGCTAACCCCGGTGCCCGGCTCGGCCGGGCTGGTGTCCAGGAGGGCCCTGGGAGGGAGTCAGTCAGAACGGTGAGCACTGTGCGCGGCGACTCGGGCGTCCACACCACCGAGCCCAACATCAGTTAGTTGGATCATGCTCTTTCCATCGCAACGTGGGCACACCGGCACGCACGCGACATCACCGCCGCTGAACGCCGAAAGCATCACCTGTAGATCGTGTTCAGCCCCACACCCAGCACAGCGATCGGCCACCGGGCAGTGAGCCTTCTCTGCTTCCCAGTCCATCTCCGGCATCGACAGGTCGAGCCCGTCCAGATCGTCGGACCAGCGATCGCTCCGCAGCGGTCCCAGATGGCCGACCAGCGGAGACAGTCCGACGGCCTCGCCGCGCTGAAACTCTAGTCCTGCCACCCACCGGCCCTAAGCAACCGCAAGGTGGCGTCTGCGGTCGGCTCGTAGAGTGACCGGGTCACTCCGTGCTCCCCCGCGGCACGCCTGGCTCATGCTGCACCCACGACCAGCTACGCCGCCTCGAGCACGTCGCTCGGCATCGTGGCGTAGCGCAGTGCAGCCGGCCCGGCCCGGTCAAGCCCCTTCCAGCGGCCGCAGCGCCCCCGACCAGCGCGGCAGCGCACCAGCCATCACGACTCTCCCCCGCCCCGTATGTAGGACTGGGCGCACCGACTGCGTCTCCGTACGGCACCAGGCCAACCCCACCCCCGGACATGGACCTCGGCGCGTTAAGACACGCCGAGCGGTCAACGAGAGCTAGACCGGTCTCACCCACATCCGTTCGTCCTCAACGCACCGCAATCCGACGAAACGGCATGAGCGACGAAACCGACGTAGGCCGTTAAGCCTAGGCCCGCGGCGACCCGCCATAGGCCTACAGTTCTATGCCGGAAGGCCATCTACCGATACATGCTCCCGTCAGTTACGTTGGGGATTCATTCGAACCACTCGCACAACACGAATGAAAGAGCCACGAATGGGCAAGCCTTGGAGGTGACAATGCCAAACACTTCGAAGCACTGGATGCTGATTGCGACACCTCAACAACGGCATGCCTTGCCGCAGGCCCATTTGCGATGCCAGTAAGGAGATCCACTGGCCAGGATCCAACCACTTTGTCCGACTCTTCACCACCTACCCGGGCAGCGAAGTCTCTGTATTCCCGAGCATCCACGGCGCGGTACTTACCTCTGGTTCTATCGACGTCGCCGAAACCAAACGCATAATTCTCCACGCACGCTCAATCAAAGATTTAGGGACAGCGCTCGCACAGGCGCCCGGATCCTTTAGCGCGATAGTTCTAGGACCCACTGCCGCATGGGCACAAGGCACAACCACCGGAACGCATAATACATTTCTGACCGAGTCCAGCAACGGATATATGATCGCCAGTCGAGCAGACATCCTGGCAAGGGCAGTCGGCACCTCTGTATCAAGCGACGCCCTAGCTCTCCGCCTGTTGACTTGTACACCCGCACCCCACAGCTACGGTTCCCTCTTCACATCAGTCGAAGCAGTTCCCCTCTGCAGGAGGTCCTCGCCATTCAAGATCAGTCAGACCGTGTCGACACACGACCTCGACCAACGTCTCTGGTCAGTACAGCCTAGTCCGCAGCTGCGCTCAGGAGGCTGTCGACGGGCCGCGACGGGCCCCGGACGCACCACCATCCTACCCTCACGAGACAGTGTGGGCGTCGAGACGACGATGAGGAGCACAGTCCATGCGAGGGATCTTCGTTGCTGTGGGCGTCTCGCTCGCTGTCTCGATTCTACTGACGCCGTACCTAATCCGGGCGTTCATCGTGAAAGGAGTTGGGCAGGAGATTCGCGAGGACGGCCCTTCATCGCATCAGCGCAAGCGCGGAACTCCGACCATGGGTGGCGTAGCGATAGTTGCGGCTACGTGGTGCGGCTACCTGATCGCCCACAGCCTCACCCCTGATCCGATCACTGCATCGGGCGTTCTCGTTATGTGCTTGATGACATCACTCGGCCTCGTAGGGTTCCTCGATGACTATATAAAGATCTACAGGTCCCGCAGCCTGGGCCTCGGCAAGGTGGCCAAGTCGGGGGGACAGCTACTCTCCGCAGTCGCCTTCAGTGTTCTTGCTCTGAATTTCCCGAATAGTTCCGGCCTCACTCCGGCTTCGACGGGGGTATCGTTCCTGCGCGACATCCCGGGAGTTGCGTTAGGCACTTTCGGGTCAGTCGTCTTTCTTGTGGTCATCGTATATGCGTGGTCAAACGCAGTAAATCTAACTGATGGATTGGACGGTTTGGCTGCGGGCGTCGGCGCCCTGATTCTCGGAATCTACGTCATTATCAGCTTCTGGCAGTTTCGAAATCTTTGTCTGCCTGCTGCCGAGCCAGGCTGCTTCGTCGTTCGAGACCCCCTCGACCTAGCCGTCGTTGCCGCGGCTGCGATGGGCGCGTGTGTCGGGTTTCTGTGGTGGAACGCTGCGCCCGCTAGGATCTTTATGGGCGACACCGGGTCGCTTGCATTGGGCGGTCTACTTGCAGGGATCTCCATAGCCAGTCGCACGGAGCTTCTACTGATTGTTGTCGGGGCTGTCTTTGTCGTCGAAGCGCTGTCTGTTGTTCTTCAAGTCTCTGTGTTCCGAACCAGTAAGCGACGGCTTTTCCGGATGGCACCCTTTCATCACCATTTCGAGCTGGGGGGCTGGGCCGAGACAACCGTCATAATTCGGTTCTGGCTTTTGGCAGTTATTAGCTGCTCTCTTGGTCTTGGCCTGTTCTACGGCGATTGGTCGGCCGCAGGTTAGGTTTATCGTAGAAGTAGATACGGAGTTTGGTACCTGCTGGCGCCTAGATGAACTTGGGCCGGGTCTCTTCCTAGGCGGTGCGCCGAGTGTCTATGCCCAGTATCGCCAACGAGCTGACCTGTGTCTTACACCGGCTCGCCCCACCACTGTTACGGCTCCGAGTTAGCTCGGCGATTAGCGCGGTGAAGATCAGATGCAGTGCCTGTGTCGGCCACCCGGGCGAGGTCGTGCAGATGTCGAGCAAGCGCGACGACGTAGTCGCGCGGCTGCTGCTCGTTGAGCTCGTCAGCGGCGCTGAAGTAGACCGTCGCCGTCCGGCGGCCGCGCACCCGAACGGCTGGACCGAGACCACGAACCTGTCGATGCCGGTCGGGATCGACAGGCGCTGCTAGCCGAGTACGGCGGCTGCGA
Source organism: Pseudonocardia sp. EV170527-09 (assembly GCF_008369905.1). Lineage (NCBI taxonomy): Bacteria > Bacillati > Actinomycetota > Actinomycetes > Pseudonocardiales > Pseudonocardiaceae > Pseudonocardia > Pseudonocardia sp. EV170527-09. The sequence continues at coordinate 649 of NZ_VRMC01000159.1, read as the reverse complement.
GCCCGGCACCGGTCCTCGGGACGGGTTCGTTCTCCCCGGCCGGCAGGTGCTGGTCGAGCGGGTCCTGGAGTTGGCGGCTGCCCCGCAGCAGGGGGCGCGCGACGATCACGGTACGTCGGTGCTCGCAGCGCTGACCGATCGCTGGGTCGCCGACGACGCTGTCCTGCAGCAGCGACCCCTTCCCGCACCTGCGACATGCGATCAGCTCAGCGACAGGGTCCAGCACGCGGGTCTCGGGCACCGGCCCACGCTAACCCCGGTGTCCGGCACGGCCGGGCTGGTGCCCAGGAGCGCGGGGTTCCCTAGCTCGAGAGCACCGTGCACGGCGGCCCTGTTCGGGGCTCAACCGGCCCTGAGCAGCGGGCTGCTGGGCTCGTAGAGTGTCCGGGTCGCTCCGTGCTCCCCCGCGGCGCGTCCAGCTCATGCTGCGGCGACGAGGGGGAACGATCGTGACCGGCCTGCCAGCACCCCGGCCCCGGTTCCAGACCGACGTCGCGGGGTGTGCGCTGTCCTCAGCGGGGCAGCAGAACCCCCGGGACTGCCCGCGTCCGGTGACCCGGGCCGGGCTGCGGCTGGTCCTCGAGCCCGAGCCGCGGCTGTTCCTGTGCTTCGCCTGCGACGAGCACGCCAACCAGCTCGACGCGCCCCG
>NZ_VRMC01000158.1:0-5751 GCF_008369905.1 Pseudonocardia sp. EV170527-09 | reverse complement strand
TCGAAGCGGGCCGCGACGGTGGAATCGGTGACCAACAGCGCCGCCCCCGACGCGTCGAGGATCTCCCCGAGCCGCTCATCGGGGTGGTCCAACTCCAACGGCACGTACGCCGCACCCGCACGCAGCACCGCGAACAACGCCACCACGTTGCCCACCGAGCGCGGCAGACCCAACGCCACGACCGACTCCGGACCCACCCCCCGGCGCAGCAGGACCCGAGCCAGCGCGGTGACCCGCCTGTCCAGCTCGGCGAAGCTCACCCGCTCCCCCGCCGCGACCAGCGCCGTCCGCTCCGGGCAGGCCGCCGCCCGCTCCGCGAGCAGCTCGGCGATCGTCGCGTCCGGCACGTCCGTCGCGGCGGTGCGGGCCCGCTCGGCGGCGAGCGCGCGGTCGGCGGGGGCGAGCACGTCGAGCGTGCCGACCCGGGTGGTCGGGTCCCCGACGAGGCCGCGCAGCACCGTGACGAACCGGTCGGCCACGCGGGCGACGGTGTCGGCGTCGAACAGGTCTTCGGCGTACTCGACGACCCCGGTCAGCAGGTCCGGCGCGTCGTGGAAGTTGAACGACGCGTCGAACTTCGCGGTGCCGGTGTCGACGTGGTGCGTGCTCACCTCGACGCCGTCGAGCCTCGGGTGCACGACGTCGGTCTCGCCGGACAGGCAGACCAGCATCACCTGGAACAGCGGGCTCCGTCCCGGTGCCCGCGGCGGCCCGACGGCGCCGACGACGTCGGCGAACGGGACGTCGGCGTGGTCGTAGGCGGTCAGGTCCGCGGCCCTGGCCGCGTCGAGCAGCTCGCCGACGGTGAGGTCGCCGCGGGCGTCCAGACGCAGCGCGAGAGTGTTGAGGAAGTAGCCGACGGCGTCGGTGAGCGACGGGTCGAACCGGGTGGAGATGGGGGTGCCCACCACGGTGTCCGAGCCGTCGCCGCCGGAGCGGTGCCGGGCCAGCAGCACGGCGAGGGCGGCGAGCAGCACCATGAAGGTGGTGACGCCGCGCTCGCGGGCGACCCGGTGCACCGCGCGGGTGAGCTCGGGGCCGACCTCGACCCGCGCGACACCACCGGCCCCGGTCGGTGCGGCCGGCCGTGGGCGGTCCGCGGGCAGCGTGCACTCCGGTGGGGCGCCGTCCAGGACGCGGCGCCAGTGGTCGAGCTGGCTCGCGGCCGAGGTGGCGGCGCCGTCGGCCAGGCACGCGGACTGCCAGTCGACGAAGTCGGCGTACTGCACCGGCGCCGGCTCGGGTGCGCCGCGACCCGCGCGGCGGTCGGCGTAGGCGCGTTCGAGGTCGCGGACCAGCGGGCGCCACGACCACTCGTCGGTGGCGATGTGGTGCAGGGTCAGGACGAGGACATGATCGGCCGGGTCCAGCTCCAGCAGGACCGCCCGCAGCGGCGGCTCCACGGTGAGGTCGAACGGGTGGGTCGCGGCGGCGGCGATCCGCTCGTCGAGGGTCTCCGGGGTGACCCGCTCGTGCAGCACGGCCGCGCGCACCCGGTCGCGGTCGACGACGACGCCGGCCGGGCCGCCGTCGCCGTCGGTGTAGACGGTGCGCAGCACCTCGTGCCGGACCGCCAGGTCGGCGACGGCGTCGGCGAGGGCGGCGGTGTCGAGCGGGCCGCGCAGGCGGAGCACGTTCGGCACGTCGTAGACGGCGTCGGGGCCGGACACCCGGTGCAGGGCCCACATCTGGCGCTGCCCGGCGGACAGCGACCGTGCGCGGCCCGTCCGGACGGCCGGGCGCAGTGCCGGGCGGCCCGCCGGGCCGCCGCGGCCGGTCAGCTCGGCGAGCCCGGCGACCGTGGAGTGGTCGAACACGTCGCGGACGCTGACGTCGCCGCCGAGCTCGTGGACCAGCCGCAGGGCGAGCAGCGAGTGGCCGCCGAGGGCGAAGAAGTCGTCGTCGGCACCGACCCGGTCCACACCGAGCACGGTGCGGAACGCGGCGGCGACCGCCTTCTCCGCCGGTCCGGCGGGGGCCCGGCCCCCGGCGGAGGACAGCTGCGGGGCGGGCAGCGCACGGCGGTCGAGCTTGCCGTTCAGGGTGAGCGGAACGGTGTCGAGCACGGTGACGACGGCGGGGACCATGTAGCCGGGCAGCAGACCGGCGAGCTCCTCGCGCAGCCGGGCACCGTCGGGGCGCGGGGCCGCTGTGCCGGCGGGGGCGACGACGTAGGCGACGAGCTGGGTGCCGCCGGGGCCGTCCCAGGGCAGGACGACCGCGCGGCCGACGCCGGGCAGGCCGAGCAATGCGGCCTCGACCTCGCCGGGCTCCACCCGGAACCCGCGGATCTTGACCTGGTCATCGGCGCGGCCGGCGAACTCGAGCTCGCCGCCGGGCCCGCGGCGGGCCAGGTCACCGGAGCGGTAGAGCCGTCCGCCCCCGGCGTCGGCGACGAACCGGGACGCGGTCAGGCCGGGCCGGGCCAGGTAGCCCTGGGCGAGCTGGCCGCCGCGGACGTACACCTCGCCGACGACGCCGTCGGGCACCGGGCGCAGCCGGTGGTCGAGCAGCTCGACGTCGAGTCCGTCGAGCGGGACGCCGACCGGGCTGACCCCCGCCTCGGCGTCGGCGCGGCGCAGCGCGCGGAACGTGGTGTGCACGCAGGTCTCGGTGATCCCGTACATGTTGACCAGCCGGGGTGCGTCCTCGGGGTGCCGCGCGTACCAGGGGCGCAGCCGCCGGGTCTCCAGCGCCTCCCCGGCGAACACGACGTAGCGCAGCGCGTCGCCCGCGCCGGCGGGCTCGGCCTCGGCGAGCTGGTCGAACGCCGAGGGGGTCTGGCTCAGCACCGTGACCCGTTCGGTCTGCAGCAGCTCCCAGAACGCCTCCGGGGAGCGGACGGTCTCCTGGTCGGGCACGACGAGGCGGGCGCCGTGGGCGAGCGCGCCCCACATCTCGAACACCGACACGTCGAAGGCGATCGAGTGGAACAGCGACCAGGCGTCGTCGGCGGACAGGTCGTAGTGCCGGTCCGCGGCGGCGACGAGGTCGAGGACCGCGGTGTGCGGCACCTCGACGCCCTTCGGGCGGCCGGTCGAGCCCGAGGTGTAGATGACGTAGGCCGGCTGGGCGGGCGGGACCGCGACGGGTGCGAGCGGTGCCGCGTCCCGGGTGGTGTCCGGGTCGTCCAGCACGACCAGGTCGACGTCGCCGGGCAGGGCCCGGGTGGCGTCGGTGACGACCGCGCAGCGTGGCCGCGCGTCGGACACGATCAGCGCGGTGCGCTCGGCGGGGGCGGTGACGTCGAGCGGCACGTAGGTGGCGCCGGCGCGCAGGACCCCGAGCACCGCGACGACCATCGCGGCGGAACGGGGGACGGCGATCGCGACCCGGTCCCCGGGGCGGACCCCGCGTGCGGCGAGCAGTCCGGCCAGGCGGGCGGCGCGGTCGGCGAGCTCGTCGTAGCGCAGGCGCTCGTCGGCGACGACGGCGGTCGCGCTCCCGCGGGCGGTGGCGACCTCGTCGAACAGTGAGGCGAGGGTGCCGCTGCCCGCCCGGGGCGGGACCGGCAGCGACCGCGCTCCGCGATCCCCGCTCGGCAGCGCCGCGAGGCGCCGGTCCGGGTCGGCGACGACGGTGGTCAGCACGGCGCGGAGCCGTTCGACGACGGCGCCGACCTCCTGCTCGGTGAACAGGTCCGTGGCGTACTCGACGGCGCCGTGGATCACCGGCTCGTCGCCGGCGCGCTCGAAGAACTGGAGGGTGGCGTCGAACTTGGCGGTGCCGGTCCCGACCCACCGGGGCTCGACGTCGAGCCCGTCGAGCACCAGGTCACCCGCGTCGTCCTCGACCCGCAGGTACACCATCTCGACCTGGAACAGGGGGTGCCGGGCGGAGGAGCGCTCGGGGTTGACCCGCTCGACGACCTGGTCGAACGGCACCGTCTGGTGGGCCATCGCGTCGAGGGCGGTGTCGCGGGCCCGGCCGAGCAGCTCGGTGAACGACGGGTCGCCGGTGAGGTCCAGGCGCAACGCGACGGTGTTGACGAAGAAGCCCAGGACGTCGGCGAGCGCGTCGTCGTCGCGTTCGGAGACCGGGGCGCCGACGACGGTGTCCGGGCCGGCGCCGTGCAGGTCGAGCAGGGTCGCGACGGCGGCATGGAACAGCATGAACATCGAGACCCGGTGCGCCGCGGCGAGGCGCTGGAGGCCGGCGGTGAGCTCGGTGTCGAGTGTGAACCGCACCTCCGCACCGGCCCCGGTGCGCGTCTCGGGGCGGCCGTGCCGCAGCGGGAGGGTGCACTCGGTGGGCACGCCGTCGAGGACGCGGGCCCAGTGGTCGAGCTCGGTCGCCGCGAGCGAACCGGCGTCGCGGGCGTCGCCGAGGCGTTCGGCCTGCCACGCGGTGAAGTCGGCGTAGCGGACCGGCAGCGGAGCGAACCCGGGGGCGTGTCCGGCGGCGCGGGCGGCGTAGGCGGTGCCGAGGTCGCGCACCAGCGCGCGGAACGACCAGTCGTCGACGGCGATGTGGTGCACCACGAGTACGACGAGGTGCCGGTCGACGGCGGTGCGCACCACGTGCAGCCGCAGCGGGGACTCGGCGTCGAGCGCGAACGGGGTCCGGACGAGGTCGGCAAGGAGGTCCGACACCTGGTCGTCGGTGGCTCCGGTGCGGTCGTGGACCTCGGTGCGCGGCGCGGTGCCGGGCAGGACGCGCTGGACGAGCCGGCCGTCGACGTCGTGGTAGGTGGTGCGCAGGATGTCGTGCCGGGTCGCGAGGTCGTCGACGGCCGTGCGCAGCGCGGCGACGTCGAGCGGGCCCTCGACCTGCCAGGTGCGTGGGATGAGGTACGTGGCGGACGGTCCGGCGAGCTGCTCGTGCGCCCACATCCGGACCTGGCCGGGCGAGGCGGGTGCCTCGATGGTGCCGCCGACGCCCTGGTGCGGCCGGGCAGCGACCTCGGCCAGGGTGGGCCCGGCGTCGCCGGTGGTCTCGGTCTCGCTCGCCGGGGCGGGGTCTGCCGAGGTGGGATCTGCGGTGCCATCGGCCGCGTCCGCGGGGGCGCCGTCGCCGAGGTGCTCGGCGAGGCGGGCGACGGTGCGGGCCTCGAAGACGTGTCGGGGGCGGATCCGCAGCCCGGCCTTGCGGGCGCGGTTCGCGGTGGTCAGCGCGGAGATGCTGTCGCCGCCGAGGGTGAAGAAGTCCTCGTCGACGCCGACCGTGTCCACCCCCAGGACCTCGGCGACGATCCGGCAGAGGGTGTGCTCGGTCGGGGTGGCCGGTCCGCGGCTGCGGGCGGTGGCGAGCGGTGCCGGTTCGGGCAGCGCGGCGGTGTCGAGCTTGCCGTTCACGGTCAGCGGCAGGGCGGCGACGACCGACCACAGGGTGGGGACCATGTAGTCGGGCAGGGCGTGGGCGGCGGCGTCGCGGGCGGTCCGCGGGTCGGCCGCCGGGCCGACGAGGTAGGCGGCGAGGCGGCGCTGTCCGGGGACCTCGGCGTGCTCGCGGGCGACGACCGCGACCTGGTCGACACCGTCGACGGCGGCCAGCACCGTCTCGATCTCGCCCGGCTCCACCCGGTAACCGCGGATCTTGAGCTGGTCGTCGCTGCGCCCCAGGAAGTCCAGGTTCCCGTCGCCGCGACGCCGGACCAGGTCACCGGTCCGGTACATGCGGCCGCCCGGGATCCGGGGGTCGGCGACGAACCGCTCGGCGGTCAGGGCGGGGCGCCCCAGGTAGCCGCGGGCCAGGCCGGTCCCGGCGATGTAGAGCTCGCCGACGACGCCGTCGGGCACCGGCCGCAGCCAG
>NZ_VRMC01000157.1:0-5766 GCF_008369905.1 Pseudonocardia sp. EV170527-09 | reverse complement strand
GGACCCTGGCCGACGGCTGGGCCTACGCCCGACTCTATGAGTCGACCCGCCAACGCAACGACGCCCTACCCGGCTGGCTGCACTTCTACAATCACCACCGCGCTCACTCCGCCATCGGCGGCCAGCCACCAGTCACCAGGCTGACCAACCTCCCTGGACATCACACCTAGTCCGTCGTCGTGATGCACGCCGCCAACTCGCGCCAGGCGCCGAAGCCCGGACTTCCCACGCCGTACTGGCACTTCACCGGCAGCCCGAAGAGGTTTGTCGTCGATTCGACGTTCGACGTCTTCCGCTCGATATCGGTCAAGCGGATCCTCTTCACGAAGACCGGGGTGTGGTCGACCTCCAGTACCGCGGAGGTACCGCCGATCCCGGTGCCCCGGGGCGCCGCTCGGTCCACCATCGACGCCAACTGACGATCGCTGCACGAACCCAGCTCGGACGACATCCAGCCGTGTCGAGCAAGGCGCTCGCCCTTCGCCATACCCACCTCTCCCCCGAGAAGTGCTCATCCGACACGGTAAGGGCCGCAGGAATCAGAGGCTCCGCCCACACCCCACACCCCACACCGCTCAGAGGCAGGGGAGTGCTGGCCTCCTCACGGTGCGCCGAGACCAGCACAGCCAGCAGACAGGGGCAGATGACGGTCGCCGCGCGGGAGCATGATCGCCGGTCGTGGCGTGCGGAGCGTCGTGGAGCGCACTCCGGACTCCACAACCGGTGATCATGGGCTCAGAGCGCGGGAGGCACGTCGCGGCGGGCGACCCACCAGGTCACCATCCCGGCGCCGGTGAGCAGCGGGACGAGCACGAGCACCGCGGGACCGGCGAACACCGCGACCACACCCAGGGTGATCGCCGCGATCCCGGCGCCGAGGCCGCTGGCCACCGCCAGCACCGTGGCCCGCTCGCCGATCGGCTCCCCGGCCACCCAGGACAGGGTGCGGGCCACCCCGGCGACCACCACGGCCAGGACGATCCCCGCGACCACCGCGGCCGGTGGCAGCGCGGCACCCGCCGCGAGCACGACCGGGATCGCGAGCGCGGTGAGGACGGCGGACAGCAGGGCGCGGAGGGACCGCCGCAGCGGCGGGACGGGGGGTGTCACGTCTTCCCATTGTGCAGGGGTTGACCTGGGGTTTCGATGTAACCTGCGTGACCCTCAGTAGAGCCGGGCCGCGTAGCCGGCGCCGTAGTACTCCTCGATCTTCTCCAGCGGCTCGTCGGGGCGGGCGAGCCGCTTGGCGAGCTGCGCGGTGGAGGGCAGCGCGTCCGGCGCGGGCCAGCTCTCCGTCGCCCACAGCTCGGAACGCAGGAACGCCTTGGGGCAGTGGAAGTAGATCTGCTCGATCGCGACCTCGCAGGCGAGCAGCGGTCGACGGCCCTTCACGGCGAGCTCGTCGAAGTAGGGCGCGTCGCGGACGAGGCGGGCCCGGCCGTTGATGCGCAACGTGTCGTTGCGCCCCGGCACCAGCAGGATGACGCCGACGTGCGGGTTCTCCAGGACGTTGCGCCAGCCGTCGACGCGACCGTTGCCGGGACGCTCGGGGATCGCGACCGTGCGGTCGTCGACGACGTGCACGAACCCGGCCGGGTCGCCCTTCGGCGAGACGTCGCAGGTGCCGTCCCGGCCCGACGTCGCCAGCAGCAGGAACCGGGACGCCGCCAGCCAGGCGCGGTGCACGTCCACGAGGTGGTCGCGTTCCTTCGCCAGGGCGGGTGCGATCGGCTGCCCGGTGATCTGCTGCAGCTCGGCGAGGGTGCGGATCTCGGTTCCGTGTGCGTCGGACGTCATGGGTCGACGGTAGGCGCGGACGGGCGCGGGGCCGAGAGAATTCCCGGTCACGGGCGTGGGGACGACCGGCATCACCTGCTAGCCCAGGACGGGCGTCATGCCCGGCTCCCGCCCGGTGGCGGCCAGCGCGAGCGCCGTGTCGTCCTCCCACCCCGCGACGGCGGCGTCTCCGGCCAGGCGCAGCACCGTCTCCCGCACCACCGCGAGCCCGGACTCCGGCGGCGCGGGCGCGTCCGGCAGCACGACGGTCATGTCCAGGTGGTGCACCACGACCTCGACGACCCAGGTGCCGACGAAGTCCCCGACGTCGAGGACGTGCCCCTGGAACTCCAGCCGGTACGGCCCGTCCAGGTCCGCGACGAGCCGGCGCAGGCCGCGCAGCGTCATCGCGACGTGGGCGACCTGACCGGTCGGGCGGGCGTAGGCGGACGCGACGGCGCGGGCGAAGCGCTCGTGCGCCCAGTCCGGCAGCTCGGACCCGGGAAACGCGGTCCAGTAGGTCGCGAGGTCGGCGTCGGCGGGACGGTCGGTACGGGCGGGGAACCCGGCGAGCATCTCGACCAGGCCCAGGTGCAGGTGCGCGAGGACGTCCGCGGCGAGCCAGCCGTGGCAGCGGCTGCGAGCGTGCAGGTCGGTGTCGTCGACGTGGTCGAGCAACGCGGACAGCCCGTCGAGCGCGTCGAGGAACGCCGGGCGCGCCACGTCGAGCGGGTAGGCCGTCACAGCAGGTCCGCACCCGACCGCGACGCCGGTTGCTCCCCGGCCGCGGCCATCTCCTCGGCCACCCGCATCAGCTCGGTGTTGACCGGGGTCGCGATCCGGTGCGCCGCGCCCAGGGCCACGATCTCGCCGTTGAGGTACCGGGCCTCGATGGAACCGGAACCGCGCCGGAGGCTCTGCCACGACGACGAGCCTCGCCGCGTCGCACCCGCGACCGGCCGCTCGGTGACGATGCCCTCCCGGCGGACGCGGTCGTCGTCGCCGGTCCTGGCGATGATCCCGGCCGCGGCCAGCACGGCGTGGCCCTCCGCGGTCGCGGCCTCGACGAGACGTGGCGCGTCCGGGTCGTCGAGCCCGCAGATCGCGTCGACCGCGTTGGCCAGGTTCGTGAGCAGCTTCCCGTACTTCGCGGCCATCACGTCCGGGTCGGCGCGGGAGCAGAACCCGGCCGCGGTGAGGTCGGCGACGATCGCCTCGGTGGTGGCGTCGACCCCGGAGGGGAACCGGCCGACGTCGAGCACCCCCGGGACCGGCGACGACGACGCGACGACCACCCCCGGCTCGTAGTGCTCGGCGGGCAGGATCACCAGCATCGCCTGCACCCGGTCGGTGCGGCGCGCGGCGAGCCGCTCGTTGGCGACGCCGTTCTGCGCGCACGCCACGGTGATCCCGGGCGCCGCCTTGAGCAGCGCGGCCAGCGGCGGCGGGGTGTCCTGCGACTTGACGGCGAGGATCGCGACGTCGTCGGGGGTGGGGCGGGCCTCGGCGACCGTGCTCACGGCGTCCACCGGATAGGTCGTCGACCCGTCCGGGGTGTCCAGGCGCAGCCCGTGCTCGCGGATCGCGTCGAGGTGCGCGCCCCGAGCGACGGCGACGACCTCCCGCCCCGCCGCGTGCAGCCGCGCCGCGATCGTCCCGCCGACCGCCCCTGCCCCGATCACCACGTAGCGCACGACGCCGATCCTGACTCAACCGTCGCTCCGGCGCACCACCGACGGCGGGGCAGTGGGTGCCCGCCGTCGTGGAGGAATCAGACCAGATGGGTGGCGAGGAACCGGTCGACGGCCGCGCGGCCGTCGGCGACGTGCGGCTCGACCTTCCACTGCTCCACCAGCTCCGCGCCCGGCGCGAGCTCGGCGAGCCGGCGCGACACCGGCTCCGGGTGGAAGACGTCGGTCCCCATGAGCACCAGCCACGGCGTCGTGACGTGGGCGAGCGCCTCGTCGGGAACGGAGTACAGCATCCCGCCGCCGCCCCACATGTTCGTGCGGAACGCGGCCCAGTCGTCGTCGGACACCCCGGGGTGGTCGGCCTCGATCCCGGCGCGCCACTCGTCGAACCTCTCCTCGAACAGGTGCTGGTTGTCGGCACGGCCGATGGGCTGCAGCGCGACCGCGGCCCGGATCCGCTGCGGCTCGGTGACCAGCAGGTTCGCGATGTAGGCGCCGCCGATGCACATGCCGAGCACCGCGCACTCGGAGACGCCGAGGTGGTCGAGCAGGGCCAGCTGGTCCGCGGTGTAGGTGTCCCAGCCGTCGTCGCCGTGGATGTCGGCGACCGAGGACCCGGCGTTGCGCTGGTCCATCGCGATGACGCGGTACCGCTGCGCGAGGTGGGTGACCGGGTTCCAGGGAGCGTTGTCCCAGGCCGCGATCGTCGAGCTCATGCCGCCCGGGGCGAGCAGCAGGACCGGGAAGCCCGTGCCGTGCTCCTCGTAGTGCAGTGTCACGCCGGGGCGCTCGAAGGAGGGCATGAGCCGAAACTAGGCCACCCGCGGGGGAGTCCGCTTCTCCGGACGGCGTCGCGCCAGGATCGAGGTGCCGTAGACGACGAGCGCCAGCCCGAGCAGCAGCAGCCACCACAGACCGGGGCGGACGGTGTCGTCGAGCAGCGTGATGCCGACCAGACCGGGCACGACGACCTGGGTGACCATGTAGAGCGCGGTCACCGTGGAGACGTCGCCGAGCTGCAGCGCGCGGGCGTAGTTGTACAGGCCGGTCAGCGCCATGCCGACCAGGATGTAGACCAGCGGCTCGCGCAGCAGACCGGCGAGGTCGACGCCCTCGGACACGTGCATCGCGCGGATGCAGACCGAGCCGCCGCCCAGCCCGAGCCCGGCGAGCACCGCCGACGGCCACGGCTTGGTCGAGTTGGTGACCGCCAGCGTCGCCCCCATGAACACCACGAGCGCCGCGATCAGGACGGCCACGGTCGTGCCGTGGCCGGTCAGGGCCTGCTTGCGCTCGGTCCCCGCACTGCCGGCGACGAACGCGAGCCCGAGGATGCTGGCACCGATCGCCAACCGGTGCACCGGCCGCAGCCACTCGCCGCGGAAGTAGCGGGCGTACAGCGCCGTCATCGCGATGGCCCCGGCGAGCGTGGCCTGCACCGCGAAGATGGGGATGTACTGCAGCGCCACGACCATGCAGAGCCAGGTCACGAGGTCCATCCCGATCCCGCCGACGAACCGCGGCCGGGCCAGGACCGCGCTGGTGCGCCCGCCCTGGTTGGCCGCGTCGGCCTGGAGGATGGCGGCGACGGTGCTGCAGAGCATCGCGAGCACCGCGAAGAACATCCCGATCAGCACGGGCGGGCCCGGGTCAGGGCACGAGCGGCACGCGGGAAGATCGGCACCGACCGATTGTGACGTACTGCTACCGGGTGCCGGCCGGGCGGGCGTTCGACGGGGCGGGCCGCTGCTCGGGCAGTGCCGCGGGCATCTCGAAGAAGCCGCTCATCAGCCCGCGGCCGGGCTGTTCGTCACGCGTGTCGGCGGCGGCCTGCCAGGGTGACGTGCCGGCCTGGACGGCCCGGCGCTGGGCCAGCACGGCCCGCGGGCGCTCGGTGAGGACCAGGACGCCGACCATCAGGGCCACCCCCACCAGCAGCGGCCCTCCGACCACCAGGATCGGCCAGCCCACCACGACATAGGCGAGCACCAACGCACCCGCTGCCATGCCGATGACCGCCCCCGCCAACCGCGTCACCACGCGCCCCTCTCACCCCGTGCCCCCGAACCGTGACGACCACGGTTTTACCACGTCGGAAGGGGTGGAGACGGGCGGCGCGACGCGGTCGCGCTCACACCTTCGGGCGCGGCCGTATCGCATTCCCGCATGGGGCCGAGCCGGGCGTGGGGGCCTGTGCAACGAACGGTGGTTCCGGCCCGACACGCCGGACCTCAGCGTCCGGCGGGATGGGCACTGTGAGTGATGACATCAGACCCTATGGGCTCTGCTGAGAACGAGA
>NZ_VRMC01000156.1:0-5860 GCF_008369905.1 Pseudonocardia sp. EV170527-09 | reverse complement strand
CCCGCCCCGCCGCAGCGACACGACCCGACTCCCACGGCCGGTCACGCCCTCACCTGCACTCCATTTCCGGAAGAGCCGATAAACACTCACCACTCTTGATGTCTGCAAGTCCGGTGGCCGGTCGGCGCTCGCCGGCTGGGACGTGGCCATCGAAATGCAGGTACCGCGCGCTGAGCGCGACTAACCTCCGGAGCGTGGTCCTACAACAGGTTCCTGGCCTAGCCGTAGCACTGGTAGCCGGTGGTTTCACCATCCTCGGCGTCCTCCTGAAGATTGCCTACGACGCGGTGATAGCCGGACAAGAGGCCAAGCGGGCTAAACTAACGTGGCTTGCTGAGGATCGACGGAGCGCCTATGAGGCGTTTCTTGACTCAGTTGACCGACAGCGTATCTCAAATTTGGCGCTCCGAGCGCTTCTCAAAGAGGCTCATGCCGGCCGAATGGAGATAAGCGATGAGGAGCAGGCTACTGTCCCACCATCCGCAATGGGCGACATGGTCAACTCGCTCGGTCAGATTCGGCGTCTGGCGCGCGTGTATTCAGTAATAACTAGCGCGGAAGCCATCGTTCGACTGTTCGGTGACATGGCCAGTGCATCCAGGGCCGCACTCGACCAACCCGGACCGAACGACGAGGTCACGTGGTTCTTGTTACAACGCTTTACCGATGAGCGCGTCGACGAATTTATTCACTACTACAGGGAAGACCTGGGTCTTGGTCGGCCGTCTGGGGCTCCAAAGCGGTGGCCGATAGTTGATCTGGAGCGTCCCGTTCCACTTGCCGAATCAGAGCAGATTCTTCGTTCTCGCATTCCGCGAAGGAAGGATGATCCAGGCACACAGCAATGAGGTGGCCGCTTCGTCCCGAAAGCTGCTACATCAGGCCGGGCCGTGTCACCTGGTGCCGCCGGGTGCGCGCTGAGCTGAGTGTTCGTGCCGTGCACTAATCCGGCGTGCTGGCCGGTGGTGAGCAGTCCTCTCGGGATTTGCTCTGGCAGAACAGCCCGACGAGGGGTTCGTGTGGCATCCCGTCGACCTGGCAACGCCCGACCGCGCGGCGGCCCGGGGGCGGCCCTCGACGCAACCGCCGGCCAACTCGTCCAGCTCCGCCCCCGGGACGTCGTGTGGTAGCCCCCCGGGAGGTCGTCGGGATGCCACACCCCGGCTCTCCCGGAGACCAGCCCGCCCGGCGAGGGCATTGGTACGTCCCTAGCCCGGGGCTTTCATCGCGGTTGGCCGAGTAGGGCGTGTCAGTAGGCTGGAGGGTGCTGCTGACCAGCGAGGATAGGGATTGCTGAGGTCCCGTATCGCGCGAGTTCAGGAGCACCCTCCAGGTGAAGAAGGCTATCGGGTTCTACCCGCGCCCGGTCGTCGACACGGCCGCAACGGCGGTGGTGTCGCATGCCGGGTCGCTGCTGCTGACCGAGACGATCGGGAAGGTCGGCTTGGACCGGGCGCTCTCGGCGGTGTTGGAGCCGTGGCGGCCCCGGTTGGCGGTGCACGATCCGGCGAAGGTGCTGCTCGACCTCGCCCTCACTCTCGCCGCGGGTGGGGACTGTCTGGCCGACATCGCCGTGTTGCGCGCTGAACCGGCGTTGTTCGGGCGGGTCGCGTCGGACCCGACGGTGTCGCGGACGATCGACCGCCTCGCCGCCGACGCCACCGCCGCGCTGGCGGCGATCGATACCGCCCGCGCCACAGCACGGGCCAGGGCGTGGGAACTGGCCGGCGAACATGCTCCCGACCACGGCACCGACGGGACCGACCCGCTGATCATCGACGCCGACGCGACCCTGGTCACCGCCCACTCGGAGAAGGAGGGCGCGGCGCCGACGTTCAAGCGCGGGTTCGGTCATCATCCGTTGTGGACCTTCGCCGACCACGGCCCGGGTGGCACCGGGGAGCCACTCGCGCAGCTGCTGCGGCCCGGCAACGCGGGCTCGAACACCGCCGCTGACCACATCACCGTCATCCGTGCCGCGCTGCGCCAGCTCCCCGGTCACAAGCCCGGCAGCAGGGCCGGGCGGAAGGTGTTGATCCGCATCGACGGCGCGGGCGCCTCCCACGAACTCCTCGACTGGCTGGTCTCCCAGCGGTTGTCCTACTCGGTCGGGTTCGGGCTGACCCAGGACCTGGTCGACCAGCTCGCCGCCCTCCCGACCTCGGACTGGCAGCCCGCTCTCGACGCCGACCGCGAACCCCGCCCCGGAGCCTGGGTCATCGAGGCCACCGGCCTGACGAACCTGTCCTCCTGGCCCAAGGGGATGCGGGTGATCGTGCGCCGCGAACGGCCCCATCCCGGGGCACAGCTGCGGATCACCGACCGCGACGGGCTGCGCTACACCGCGTTCGTCACCAACACCCGCCCCGGCGGCCCGAACCGCCAACTCGCCGACCTCGAACTACGCCACCGCCGCCGCGCCCGCGCCGAGGACCGCATCCGCGCCGCGAAGGACACCGGCCTGACGAACCTGCCGCTGCACGAGCTGGACCAGAACCGCATCTGGTGCGCGATCGTGGCGCTGGCCTGCGAGATCACCGCCTGGACCCAACTGCTCGCCTACACAGAACATCCTGCGCGGCGGTGGGAGCCGAAACGGCTCCGGCTGCGACTGTTCTCCACCCCGGCCCAGATCGCCCGCCACGCCCGCCGGACTGTGCTCCACCTCCCGGCGCACTCGCCCTGGTCCGGGCTGGTCTGCGACGGCCTCACCCGGCTCCGCGCGCTCGCCGTCCCCGGCTGAACACCACCCACCGCCCCGACGACCCAGGAACCCCGACCGGACCGTGGAACCGGCGCCCACCCGAGCGACCTCGGCCGAACCGTCACACCCTGCGGGCAGAATACGACCCCGCACACCGAACAGCACCGGTGTCGATCAAGGCCGCAGCTCAGGGCGAAAGATCCGGGCTAGCGGGGAGCATTCGGCGGTAGGTCCGGAAGAAAATGCGCGATCGCAGTAACAGCGTCGTGGATATGAGAAAGCCAGGCGTCAAAGTGATCGAACGCAATTAAGTCGAAATGATTCCGCTGGTGATTGTCCGACATCCAACGGCTAGGGTTATCATAGGCCACTGTTGCGAACTCAATTTCCGTTAGCCTAGGATTCCCAATCGGTCCAATGAACGATTTAATTGGTCCTCCCGACACGGCGCTAGGGAACAGGACAACGCTACAATCGTTCTTGAACGCTCGGCGCTGATCGTGCGCAGCTTTGATCGCAGGCAGGCCCATCTCTAGCAGCACGTTCCTTGCCTTAAAATCCTTGCCGTTCCGTTCGATCCGAACGACCTGCTCAGTCCGCGGACCACCATTGAGGCGAACGGATGTCCAGCTACTGACTATATGCTCACCACGTGAGACTCGATTCCAGGCAGTGTGACCTCCGTGTTCGTCCAACCAGAATTCCCACGGTAAGTTCGCGTAGTCCCATTCAGGCCACTCGGTTGGGAAGACGACGTGGGGCATAGGGGTACTCTTGCACTCAATCGGTAGGATTAGCCAACCGTGCTTTAGCTTCCCCTTCGCGTCTCGAATTCGATCGATTGCAATGATGTCTATCTCGCGATTCTTTCCTTCGTCGGGGTCTACGTAAGTCGGACCTCGACGTACGGTGAATCCCACTGCGTTCAGCGCTGCCGCAACACGTTGTTCAAGCAAGAATCCAGAGGACTCCAAGGCGCCGATGATCTCCGAACTGCTGGGGAGCGATTCCACCGGCGAGACAATAGCCCCGGCGCAGATGGCCGCCGCGTTCCGGGGGACGGGGACCGGCCGGAGGCCGCACGCCCCGGACCCCGGAACGCGGCGCGGCGCCAGAGGCGCCGCCTTGATACCGAATGGAAGGTCTAGACACGGCGAACGCTGCCGCCGTCCTAGGCCCTGCTCAGGGGGCTACAAGCTGCACGCCGTCGTGGGCGCGAGAGGCTGGCTCGTCGGTGAGGGCGTCGAGGACGCGGACGGCGTAGGCGGGGTCCATGTGTTCGCGGACCTGGTCGGGCGTGAGCCAGTCGACGCGGCGGGACTCGTCGGTCGTGGTGGGTTCGCCGCCGGTGGGTCGGCATCGGAAGACGAGAGCGACGATGCCGCGGGGCAGGTTCTTGTAGGCGCCGGTCAGCCGCTCGACTTCGACAGCGATGCCGGTCTCTTCGATGACCTCGCGGCGCACGCCCTGTTCGAAGGTCTCCCCCAGCTCCAGGACCCCGCCGGGGGGCTCCCAGTGGGAGTTGTCGCGGCGCTGAATGACGAGGATGCGGCCGTCGTCGCGCACGACGATTCCGGCGACACTCACGGAATGCTTCGGCGTGCCGGTCATGACTACCGCCTCCCTGGTTGACAGCGAACGCTAGGCTACCCGCTTGTCTATGGGAGTGGAGAACTGCGTGCAGCTCGGTGAGATCGATCGTCAGGACGGCCGGCCGCCGTACCGGCAGATCGCGGACCACCTGCGGTCGGCGATGGACCGCGGCGAGCTGACCGCCGGTGACAAGCTCCCGTCCGAGGCGGAGCTGACCCGGCACTACTCGGTCGCGCGGATGACCGCTCGCCAGGCTATCCAGGAGCTACGCACCGAGGGCCGCGTGGTGGCCGAGCACGGGCGTGGGGTGTTCGTGCGGAGGCCCGCCCCCGTCCGTCGTCTGGCCTCGGACCGGTTCGCGCGCAAGCACCGTGAGGCTGGACAGGCCGCGTTCCTCGCCGAAGCAGACAAGGCCGGTGTGCGCCCGTCGGTCGACCAGATCGAGATCGACCGGGCCACTCCCCCAGCCGATGTCCGCGAACGCCTCCGGCTCTCCGACGGTGAGCGGGTCGCGGTCCGGTCCCGTCGCTACCTCGCCGACGACCGTCCGATCGAGGTCGCGACGTCGTTCCTGCCGCTGACGATCGCGGAGGGCACTGCGATCCTGGAGGCCAACACCGGCCCGGGCGGGATCTACGCGCGTCTGGAGGAGACCGGGCACGTCCTCGATCACTTCGTCGAGGAGGTCACCGCCCGGATGCCGACCGCAGACGAGCGCCGTCGCCTGGAGCTCCCCGACGGTGTCCCGGTCCTGGTCGTCCTGCGGACCGCCTACGACACCGCAGGTGTGCCCGTCGAGGTGTGCGACACCGTCAAGGCAGCCCCGGCGTACGTGCTGGAGTACGACATCCCCGCCCGCTGACCTGCGGCAACACAGGTCAGACAGACTACTTGTTGCAACTCGTCTAGACGTGCTCTACTCTCATCATTACTCCCCTAGACGTCCAGTCATGAGGGGCCGCGAGAGGAGAGAGCGATGAGGGATCTTCCGGTGGTGCTCGACGGCTACAAGCTCACGGTGGTGGAGCCGCCCGCGCCGAAGACTCGGCAGGACGCGAACGGTGCGGAGGTGCCGGTGACCGATCGGGATGGGGTGACGCAGTTCGTGGTGTCGCTGTTCGCGAAGCTCCAGGTCCAGGCGGGGCAGCGGGCGCCGAAGGGTGAGGAGATCAAGGTGACCCTGACGACGGACCCGGGTGAGGGGTTCGGGGAGGACGCTCGGGTGCAGTTGATCGACCCGAAGATCAACCCGTACTCGATCGAGTCCGCGGATGGTCGGACGGTGTCGGGGATCGCGTTCAAGGCGATGGGCCTCAAGCACGCGCACCCGGCGCCTGCGCCGATGCGGCGGGGCAAGGACGACGAGAACCACTCCTGACCGACCTCTGCGTGTCGGTGTCGCCCGCGAGCGTAAGCGGGCCGGTCGCCTGATGTAGCGGCCCACTTTCTGTCGCCGGAATGGTGTTCCGGCAATTCCCAGCAATTCCTGTCAACGGCGGGTTGGGAGTAACCCCGTAACGACGGATTGGGACTGACCCCCTTGTCGGGTGTTCAGTCGTTGCT
>NZ_VRMC01000155.1:0-6014 GCF_008369905.1 Pseudonocardia sp. EV170527-09 | reverse complement strand
AGGACGGGGCCGGAGACGCAGGCGAGTTCGGGGTCGGCGGCGAAGGCGCCGGCGATGCGGGAGGCCCAGGCGGGGTCGACCTCGGTGTCGTCGTCGGTGAAGGCGACGATCTCGGTGCGGGCCTCGGCCAGACCCCGGTTGCGCCCGACCGAGGCCCCGCGGCGCGGCTCGCGGACGTAGCGGACCCGTGGGGACCCGGCCGCGGCGACGGCGTCGCGGGTGAGCTCGTCCGGCGGGTCGTTGTCGACGACGACGACCGACAGCGCCGGGTGGTCCGAGGCGAGGACCGCGCGCAGGCAGCGGGCCAGCGACTCGGGGCGGTTGCGCGTCGCGATCACCACCGTCACCGGGTCGCTCGCCACCGGTGCCGGGGTCACCTCCTCGGGCGGACCCAGGGTGATCAGCGCGGACCGCAGCTCTGCGATCGTGGCGCGTCCCCCGCGCAGCGGCACGGTCACCTGCCCCTGTGGAGTGCCCCCGACGGTGACGAGCAGACGGGCGGCGTGGAAGCCCGGGTCGACCCGCAGATCACGCAGCGGGCCGAGCCGGTCCAGTTCACCCACCCAGGTCGCGGCGTCGTTCGGCGCAGACATCGCTGACATGGGTCACAGTGTCGGGTATGCGAGCTGTGCTCACACTGAGAGTGCGCAGTTGCCGGATTTCGGACACTGTGCGTGTGCGCGGTCGCGGAGTTCACCGGATGCGGTGCGACGGACGGCGTCGGCGCAGGTCGGAGCCGTGGCGCCCGATCATGCGCCGTACGGGTGACGACGGAGGCCGCGCAGCACGGTTGCCCACGGCGCTCCCGGGGCAAGACGAGCGGCATTGGTGCTGCGACGACACGCCGTAGAGGTCCGGTTTCGGACGTGTCGAACCTCTCGCGTCACCTGAACGGGTGGAAAGTCCACACCGGACGATCCCTCGACGCCTCGGACCAGCACCGATGGTGACCTCGCGCGGGACGGGGTGCGGGTGTCCGGGCGCGGGTAGGTTCGGATCATGAGCGAGTCCCGCCCCACCGCCTCGGTCCTGGTCACCGGGAGCGAGCTGCTGACCGGCCACGTCGCCGACGCCAACGGCCCCTTCGTCGCCCGCTCCCTCGGCGAGCTCGGCTTCGCCGTCTCGCGGGTCCTGCTGGTGGGGGACCGCGCCGAGGACCTGCGCTCGGCCCTGGAGTTCGTCGCCTCCGACGATCTCGTCGTCACCTCGGGCGGGCTCGGACCGACCGCCGACGACCTGACGGCCGAGGTCGTCGCCGAGTTCGCGGGAGCGGAGATGGAGGTCGACACCGCGCTGCAGGGTCGGATCCACGACCGGGTCGCCGGTTGGGCGAGCCGCGCCGGCTGGGCCGGCCCCGCGCTCGACGCGGCGACGGCCAAGCAGGCCAGGGTCCCGCGCGGGGCGAGCGTCCTCGAACCGGTCGGGACCGCGCCGGGACTGGCCGTCACGCGACCGGGCGGGCCGCTCGTCGTCGTGCTCCCGGGGCCGCCGCGGGAGCTGCAGGGCATGTGGCCCGCCGCGCTGGAGTCGGCGCCGGTGGCGGAGCTGCTGAGCCGGGTGCCCCGCGCGGAGGCGACGTCGCTGCGCTTCGCGGGGCTGCCGGAGTCCGAGATCGCCGAGACGCTGCGCGTCCTGGGGACCGAGCTCGACGTGTCCGGGGTGGAGGTGACCACCTGCCTGCGCCGCTCGGAGCTGGAGGTCGACCTGCATCCGTTGCCCGGGGCCGAGTCGGCGGCCCGCGAGCTGGCCGCGCGCATCGTCGACCGGCACCGCCGCGCGCTCATCAGCGACGACGGCAGCACCACCGACGAGCTGCTCGCCGAGGCGCTGGGCGCGAAGGGCTGGACGGTCGCGACCGGCGAGTCCTGCACCGGTGGGCTGCTCGCCGGGCGGCTCGTCGACCGGGCCGGGTCGTCGGCCTACGTCGCCGGGGGCGTGGTCGCCTACTCGAACGAGGCGAAGACCGCGCTGCTCGACGTCCCCGCCGCGCTCATCGAGGCGCACGGGGCCGTGTCGCCGGAGGTCGCGCGGGCGCTGGCGGACGGTGCGCGGGCGCGGTTCGGGGCGGACGTCGGCGTCGGGATCACCGGCGTCGCGGGCCCCGGTGGGGGCACCGAGGCCAAGCCCGTCGGCTACGTCTGCTTCTGCGTGACCACCGCCGACGGCCAGGTCATCGCGCGCGACCCGCAGCGGCCCGGCGGGCGGGCCGACGTGCGCGAGCGCTCGGTCGACCTGGCCATGCACCTGCTGCTGCGCGCCACCGGCGTCACGGGGCCGGGCGCGCACCGCTGAGCGCACCCTCTCCGCACGACGCCCCGCCCGGGGGACCCGGACGGGGCGCTGCGCGGTGCGGGGAGGCTCAGCCCTTCGCGGCGGCGAAGCGCTGGGCGGCGTCGGCCCAGTTCACGACGTTCCACCAGGCCTTGACGTAGTCGGGCTTCACGTTCTTGTACTGCAGGTAGAAGGCGTGTTCCCACATGTCGAGCAGGACGATCGGGGTCTGTCCGGCGGGGAGCTGGGACTGCTGGTCGTAGAGCTGGTGGATCAGCAGGCGGCCGCCGAGCTGGTCGTAGCCGAGGATGGCCCAGCCGGAGCCCTGGATGGTGGTGGCGGCGGCGGTGAAGTGGGCCTGGAATCCGTCGAAGGAGCCGAAGTCCTCGTCGATGGCGGCGGCGAGGTCGCCGGTGGGCTTGTCGCCGCCGTCGGGGGAGAGGTTGTTCCAGAAGGCGGAGTGGTTGACGTGGCCGCCGAGGTTGAACGCGAGGGTCTTCTCGAGTCCGACGATGGCGCCGAAGTCGTTGCGGTCCCGGGCCTCGGCGAGCTTGTCGAGGGTGGTGTTGAGGCCCTGGACGTAGGTGTTGTGGTGCTTGGAGTGGTGCAGCTCCATGATCTCGGGCGCGATGTGCGGGGCGAGCGCGGAGTAGTCGTAGGGCAGGTCCGGGAGCGTGTACTCGGCCATGGTCCTCTCCTGGGTCGGGAACGCGCGGCGGTGTGCCACGTGGATTCACTCGCCACTATGTAGCAACTGCCGACTACCCGCGACCGGCCACGCGCACGCGTGGACGGATCGATCCGCCACATGTACTCTGCTGCAAGTCACTTGCAGGAATGCGGGTGACGCGGTGGAGATCGTTCTGGCAGCTCGACATCCGCCGTCGACGGCGCCGTGGCGTCGCGTCCGATCGGGCGCGGGCCACGGCTTCGTCGCGTCCCGGGAACGCTCAGTCCAGGAGGTCGACGAGCTTCCGGACGGTGGCGAGGTTGCGCATCGTGCCGCCCTGGTCCGGCGCGGTCGTGCGGGCCGAGATCCGGGTGGCGAGCTCGCTGCGGCCCAGCCCGTCGGGCAGGTGCAGCCACACCGTCCGGCCACGGGCGACGGCGTCGCCCCGGCCGTCCTTCGCTCGCTCGGCCGCCAGCGCGGCCGCGATCCGCTCGTGGTCGTCGGGCGGTGGACCGGCCCGGAACAGGACGTGCAGCTGCTTCGGGTCGGTGACCTTCGGGAACGGGTTCGCCGCCACCGCGGTGAGGTAGTCGGCACGGCCGAACACGACCACCGGGCGCTCGATGTCGAACTCCTCCAGCAGCGCCGCGGCGATCGTCGCGGCGACCTCGTCGTCGTCCGCGGGGCTGGTCAGGGCTACGTTGCCGGACTGGATGTGGGTGACGACGTCGGCGCAGCCGCGTTCGCCGAGCACTCGGCGCAGGTCGGCCATCGGGACCTTCCCGTGGCCGCCGACGTTGATCCCGCGCAGCAGCGCGATGTGGGTACGCACGCCGGAATGGTGCCGCGGCTACGCGGCGGCCGGGAGGGTGAAGGCCGAGGCGGCCTCGCGGATGCGGTCGCCGGTGGGACCCACCGGCTCGCGCAGCGTCGCGTCGCGCCGCTCCAGGTCCTCGGCCGTACGGGGCGCGACGAGCCCGCCGCCCCCGGTGGCGAGGGCCTGGTTGAGCTCGACGAACCCGCGCAGTCCGTCCTCGTAGGCGGCGAACGCGCCGGTGTGGTCGGGGGCCGCGGCCAGCTCGGCGGCGAGCACGTAGGCCCCGACGAGCGCCATGCTCGACCCCTGCCCGCTCATGAACGACGGCGCGTAGCCCGCGTCGCCGACGAGTGCCACCCGGCCCGACGACCAGCGCGGCATCCGGATCTGGCTGACGACGTCGAAGAACAGGTCGTCGGCGGTGCGCATGGTCGCGACCATCCGCGGGATCTCCCAGCCGTCCCCCGCGAACACCTCCGCGACGAGGTCGCGCTGGGCCTGCGGGTCCCGGCAGGCGTCGAACGGCGGGTCGGTGCGGGCGAAGTTCAGGAGGCCGTGCACCTCGGGGGCGTCGCCCGTCGCGTAGAGGATGCCGGCCCGGCCCGGCACGTTCCAGATGACGCCCTCGTGGGAGAGGTCGAGGTGGTTCGGCATCGTGAAGCCCGCGAAGCAGTATCCGAGGTAGTGGTGGAACTGCTCCTCCGGCCCGAAGGTGAGCGCCCGGGTGGCCGAGTGCAGCCCGTCCGCGCCGACGACCAGGTCGAACGTCCGCTCGGTCCCGCTGTGGAAGGTCACGTCGACGCCGTGGTCGTGGTCGGCCAGGCTCGCGATCGAGTCCCCGAAGACGAACTCGACGTCGTCGCGGACCGCGTCGTACAGCGCGCCGGCGAGGTCGCCACGCCGCAGCTCGACGTCGCGGCCGTGCGTCCCACCGGTCGCGGCCTCCGGGTCGACGGTCGCGATGGGCGTGCCGTCGGGGGCCAGGAAGGTGAGCCGCTGCGAGTCGACGTGCGCCGCGCGGACGCGGGGGAGCAGGCCATCCGGTCGACCACCTCGATCGCGGTGCCCCGGACGTCGATCGGGTAGCCGCCGCCGCGGACCGCGCCGGCCCGCTCGACGACGGTGACGGTGAAGCCCCGGCGGTGCAGCCAGTAGGCGAGCGCGGGCCCCGCGATGCTCGCCCCGGACACGAGGATCGTCCCCTTCACGATGTACCTGCCTAACTTAGGTATCTTTTTCCGACGACGCCGAACATATACCTAACTTAGGTATCTATCAAGGGGGACCTGTGTCCGAGGACCCGATGCTGGCCGGGCTGCTGCCGCGGATCACCCAGCTCAGCGCCGTCCTGACCCGGGGACGCGTGGTCGAGCGAGCGGTCGCCGCCGCGGACATCGACGTCGACCGTCCCGCGCTGTCGGTGCTGATCACGCTGCACACGGCCGGCGGCCCGCTGCGGGTGGGGGAGATCGCCACCCGGATGCAGGTGGTCGGGCCGCACGTCACCCGGCAGGTGAACGAGCTGGAGCGGCGCGGCCTGGTGCACCGCGTCGCCGACCCGGCCGACCAGCGGGCCCGGCTCGTCGAGATGACCTCCGGGGGTGCCGACGCGGTCGGGCGCTACCTGCGCGAGGTGCTCGGCTGGTTCTCCGGTGCGATGGCGGGCTGGTCGGAGCAGGACCGCGCCGACCTCACCCGGCTGCTCGGGCGGATGGTGGACGACCTCACCGCGCAGGTCGAGGAGGAACCCTCCTGAACCCGACGGTCACGACGGACGGTCGGCGGCGGCCAGGACGGCGTCGGCCAGCTCCGCCGGGGTGAGCCGGTCCGAGCGCAGGACCAGCGTCCCCGCCGGCTGCCGGCCCGCGGCGGCGGGTCGAGCCGGCTCAGGGCCCAGTCGAGGGCCGACCCGTCCGGTCGGTGGTCACCGGGTGGCGGCGTACGGGCGCGGAGCCGGCCCCGCAGCACCTCGGGGGCGGCGTCCAGGAAGACGTGCAGGACCTCCTCGCCCGCGTCGGCCAGGCCGTCGAGGATCTCCGCCCGGTAGCCGTCGCGCAGGAGCGACATCGGGACCACCAGCGTCCGCGCGTGGTGCCTGCGCAGGGACAGGGCCGTCGCGACGACCAGCTCCCGCCAGCTCGGCAGGTCCTGGAAGTCCTCGCTCGGCGGGAGCCACTTCCTGTCAACGGCGGGTTGGGAGTAACCCCGTAACGACGGATTGGGACTGACCCCCTTGTCGGGTGTTCAGTCGTTGCT
>NZ_VRMC01000154.1:0-6042 GCF_008369905.1 Pseudonocardia sp. EV170527-09 | reverse complement strand
TGGAGAACGTGTGGCCCCAGGCGATCGTGCAGACCTGTGTCGTGCACCTGATCCGCAACTCACTGCGCTTGACTTCACGGCGTGACACCGACGCCGTCAAACGCGCCATCCGAGCTATTTACACCGCGTCCACCGCCGATGCCGCTGCAGCCGCGCTGGATGATCTCGATGACGAGTGGGGGCGAGCCCATCCGGCGATGATACGTTTGTGGCGTAACGCCTGGACCGAGTTCATGCCGTTCCTCGACTACGACATCGAGGTCCGGAGGGTGATCTGTACGACGAACGCGATCGAATCGTTGAACGCCCGCTACCGGCGAGCGGTCCGAGCGCGAGGGCATTTCCCCAGCGAGCAGGCCGCGATGAAATGTCTGTACCTTGTCACCCGCAGCCTCGACCCGACCGGACGAGGCCACACCCGATGGATGATGCGCTGGAAGCCAGTCCTCAACGCCTTCGCCATCACTTTCGGTGACCGCTGGCCGGGCGCCGAGCACTACTGACAACATCGCCGGAACCACCGTTCTCGTTACAGACCCGCCGGAAAACGGCGCCCTCGTCGTCGAGCACCGCGAGGACTGGACCGAGGTCTACGACTGGACCTACTCCGACCCGTCACCGCTGGCCGGGTGGCGGGCCTCGGGTACCGGCGCGCCGCTGTCCGCCGCGCACATGGGGGAGTGGGTCGACCGCACGGCCGAGCTCGTGCTCGCCACACGTCCGTGCCGGGTGCTGGAGCTGGGCTGCGGCACCGGGATGCTGCTGGAACGGATCGCCCCGCACGTCGACGCCTACGTGGGCACCGACATCGCGGGCGACGTCGTCGATCGGCACCGCGCCGACGCCCGGCACGGGGTGACGGTCGTGCGGGCCGCCGCGCACGAGGCCCGGTCCGCCGCCGTGGCGGACGCCCTCGGCGGGCGGGCACCGGACTGCGTGGTGATCAACTCCGTGACGCAGTGCTTCCCCGACCTGCCCTACCTGACCGAGGTGCTCCGCACCGCGACCGCGGTCGTCGCGGCCGGTGGGACGGTCGTCGTCGGCGACGTGCGACACGCGGGCCTGCACCTGCGGCACTGGCGGGAGACCGTCGCCGCCACCGAACCCGCCCTCGACGACGACGCCCTGGCACGCACCGTCGCCGAACGGGCCGCCGCGGACCGCGAGCTCCTGGTCGACCCCGCCGCCCTCGTCACCGCCGCGCTGGCGGGCGGGCGCCGGATCGCCGTCGCCGTGCACGCCAAGACCCTCACCGACGACACCGAGCTGTCGCGCCACCGGTTCGACGTCGTCCTGCACGTCGACGCGGCCCCCGGCCCGGTCCCGCGGGTCCTGGACTGGACCGGCGACCCGCTGGCCGGACCGGAGCCGGTCCTGCTGCGCGGCATCCCCAACGCGCTGCTGCGGCCCGGCCCGCACGCGGTCACCGCGGCCCGGCTGCGCTCCGACCTCGCCGGTCACGACGCCGCCGTCCTCCTCGATCCGGACGACCCCGAGCTGCTGGCGGTCGCCCGCCCCGCCGCCGCCGGCGTCCGCCCCGGCGAGGCGCTCGCCGGCCCCGGCCGGGCCCACGAACCGCTCCCCGCGTTCGTGCGGAGCCGGGTCGGGCCGCTCGCGCGGCGTCTCGCCGGCCCCGACGCCACGGTCGTGCTGCCCCTCGTCGGGCCCGACGACGTCGCGGCGGCCGACGCCGCGGGCCGGGCCGCGCTGCCCGGCGGCGCCCCGGCCGGGACCGCGGGGCCCGCCGACGCGGTCGCCCGGCTCGACGCCGTCGCGCTGCACGCCATGGCCCGGGTGCTCGACGCGGGGGAGCCGGAGGTCGCCCCGCGGCACGCGTGGCTGGTGCGGCGGTGGCGGGCCGAGCTCGCCGCGCACGGCGACCCCGGGCCGCAGCCGGACGGCGCGCTGCGCGCGGCCTGCACCGACCTGGGCTATCCGCCCGCGATGGTCGAGTTCTTCGCCGCGGCCATGGCCCACCTGCCCGAGCTGCTCCGCGACGAAGTGCCGCTGCAGGCGCTGCTGTTCCCCGACGGCGAGATCGCGACCGCCCTGGCGAGCTACCAGGACAACACGATCAACACCTACCTCAACGGGGCGCTGGCCCACCTCGCCGCGACCGTCGCTCGGACCCGGGCGGAGCCGCTGCGCGTGCTGGAGCTGGGCGGCGGTGTCGGCGGCAGCACCCGCGCCGTCCTCGACGGGCTGGGGGAGGCACCGGTCGACTACCTGTTCACCGACGTCTCACGGTTCTTCCTCGACCTGGCCGCGACCCGGTTCCCGGGGGTGCGGACCGCGCTGCTCGACGTCACCACCGACCTGGCCGACCACGACGGCCGCCACGACCTCGTCGTCGCGGCGAACGTCCTGCACAACGCCGTCGACGTCCGCGCGACGCTCGCCGCCGTCCGCGGGGTGCTGGCCCCCGGCGGGGTGCTGGCCCTGGTCGAGTCGACCCGGGAGCACCGGCCGGCGCTGGTGTCGATGCAGTTCCTCATGTCCGCACGCCCGGGGACGGCCGCCGCCGGCAGCGGGGACCTGCGCGCCGGCACCGACCGGATCTTCCTCACCGAGCGGCAGTGGTGGGCCGAGCTCGCCGCCGCCGGTCTGCGGCCGGTCGCCGCGCTGCCCGGTGCCACCGACCCGCTCCGGGCGCTGGGGCAGCAGCTGCTGGTGGCGACGTAGCCGCCCCCGGCGGCGGGACGGCGCGGCCCGGTCACCCCTTCCGGCAGACGCACCCCTGCGAGGACCCGCCCGCGATCTTCGCCGAGCAGAACCTCCGGTCGATCGCGTCGTGGTCCGCCCAGCGGTGCGGGCAGACCGGGCAGAGGTCGCCGGGGCGGGTGTCGTCGGTGTCGGGTGCGGGGTGCCGGTCGTCCATGCTGGTGGTGCTCCTCCGGAGGTTGCCCCGAGCGGACCCGGGGACGGGTCAGGTGGCCGGTGGCCCGGCGGGGCGGCGCAGCGGGGCACCGACCGCGTGCAGGTGACGCAGCACCTCGGCGTAGGACCGCAGGGGCCCGGTGCGGGTGTAGGGCAGGCCGTGCGCGGCGCAGAACGCCTGCACGACCGGCTGGGCGCGACGCAGGTGCGGGCGCGGCATCCGGGGGAACAGGTGGTGCTCGATCTGGTAGTTCAGGCCGCCCATCGCGAGGTCGAGCACCCGGCCGCCGAGAACGTTGCGCGAGGTCGACACCTGCTTGTGCAGGTGGCCCAGCCGCAGGCCCGCCGGGACGACCGGCATGCCCTTGTGGTTCGGCGCGAACGCCAGCCCCATGTACACACCCCACAGCCCCTGGTGGACGACGACGAAGGCGACCGCCTGCAGCGGGTCGAGCACCCAGAACACCGCGCCCAGGTAGCCGACCGCGTGCGCGACGAGCAGCGCCGCCTCCAGCCGCGGTCGGCGGACCCGACGACGGACGACCGCCCGGACGGCCGTGACGTGCAGGCTCCAGCCCTCCAGGAACAGCAGCGGGAGGAACAGGTAGGCCTGGTGGCCGATCATCCATCGGACCGGCCCGCGTGCGGTGGCGGCCTGCTCGGGGCTGAAGGCGAGGAACGGGATGTCGATGTCCGGGTCGTCGTCGGCGTGGTTGGGGTGGGCGTGGTGGGCGGTGTGCTGGGTGACCCAGGCGCCGTAGCTCATCCCGATCAGCCCGCCGTGGAGGTGGCCGACGACGTCGTTGGCGCGCCGGCCGGCGAAGATCTGGCGGTGGCCCGCGTCGTGGCCGATGAAGGCCAGCTGCGTGGTCACGACCGCGAAGAACACCGCGAGCAGCAGCTGCCACCAGGACGGCCCGAGCCACACGAACGCGGTGACGCCGCCGGCGAGCAGGACCGCGTTCGCCGCGAACAGCAGCAGGTAGGGGCGGCGGGCCGCGCGCAGCAGTCCGGCGTCGGAGACCAGGGTGGCGAGCTCACCGAAGCCGCCCGCCCCACCCCTGCGGCGACGGCGGGCGTGCCCGCGGGTGGGGACGTCGTCATGCGAGTGCTCCGGTCGGCCCTCGGGACACGTGGCGGGCGGTCCTGACGACCGCGCGGCCGACGCGTCGGAACGAGCCGCCGGGTCGGGGCGACCACGGGACCGGCCGGTCGTGCCACGGAAGGAGCCGCGCCACGGGACGGCACGGTCACGCCTCCGTACCGTGACACACGGTGCGGGCCCCGGCAATCGGTGGCGTCCGCACCGTGTGTCACGGTCCCGGTCAGACCAGGCCGAGCAGCCGCACGTCGGCGGCGTACTTCTCGATCAACGCCCGGTCCAGGTGCGGGATGTCGGTCCAGCCGCCCGGCCGGGCCGCCTGCACCGCGGCCCGGAATGCCGCCGTCGGCGCCGCGCTGCCGGGCACCGCGTCGGCCGGCTTGTCGTAGGAGCGCAGCACCGGCAGCAGGGAGTGCTTGCGCTGCTGCTCGGGCAGCCCGCGCAGTGCGGTCTCGACCCGGTCGCGCCACTCGACGTAGTCGTCGAGACGGGTGACGGTGTGGCCCGCCTCCACCAGCCAGTCGACGAAGGTGTCGAGCGAGATGCCGTCGTCGTGCGGGTTGAACAGGTGGAAGGTGCGGAACCCGGCCGAGCCGTCGGTGCCGATCCCGTCGACGGCGGCGGCGCTGAAGTCGACCGGCAGCCCGTCGTAGTGCGCGCGGGCCCGGCCGCCGTCGGGGCCCGGCTCGTAGAACGACGCCGGGGCCAGCCCGGTCGCGAGCAGGGTGACGATCAGCCGGGTGAAGACGTCCGGCACGTTGAGCTGCCCGGCCCAGCGGGTGTGGGCCAGGATCATGTCCGACCGGAACACCGTGACCGGCAGCCCGCACAGGTCGTGCGCCTCGCGCAGCAGCACCTCGCCGGCCCACTTGCTCATGGCGTAGCCGTTGGCGTAGCCGTCGTGGACGTGGCGGACCGCGCTCATCTCGCGGATGTCGGTCTCCTCGGCGAACGAGCCCGCCGGGATCTGGTCGGCGACGCCGATCGTCGACAGGTACACCACCGGCTTGAGCCGGGTGGTGAGTGCGAGGCGCACGACCTCCGCGGTGCCGACGACGTTCGGGCCGAACAGCTGGCCGTAGGGCAGCACGTGGTTGACCAGCGCGCCGGGGTGCAGCACGACGTCGACCTCGGACGCGAGCCGCTCCCAGGTCGCCTCGTCGAGTCCGAGCCGCGGCGAGCCGAGGTCGCCCGCGAGGACCTCCAGGTGCTCCTCGGCGAGCGCGCGGTAGTGACGCAGCAGCTCCGGGTCGCCGGAGTCGAAGGTCTCGTCGAGCCGGCGGCGGGCCGCGGCGTCGTCGGAACCGCGGACCACGCAGACCACGGTGCCGCCGGTGCGCGCGGCCTGTTCGAGCCGGTCCAGGCACATGAAACGGCCGAGGAAGCCGGTGGCCCCGGTGAGCAGCACGGTCTGCGGCTCGCCCGCGGCCGGCGCGGGCAGCCCGGGAGCGGCGGCGAGGGTGGCGGGGTCGAGGAAGGCGTCGAGGCGCAGGTGCTCCGCCCGGATCTCGACGGCGTCGGGTCCGTGCACGCTCGCCGGGGTCGGGACGGCGTCGCCGTCGCGCAGCCGCTCGATGTGCGCGGCGACCGACCGCAGGTCACCGGCCGGGTTGATGACGACGCCGACCGGGACCTCGACGCCGAACACGTCGTGCAGCAGGTTCGAGAAGCTCAGCGCCGACAGCGAGTCGCCGCCCAGGTCGAGGAACGTCGCGTCCGGTGTGACCTCGGTGCTGGAGGCGCCGAGCAGCGCCCGGGCGGCGCGGATCACCGTCTCCTGCACCGGCTGGTCGGCACCACTCGCCCGCAGCGCGGCCAGCTCGTCGTTCTCGGCGCGCGCCAGCTCGGCGTAGAGCTGGTCGAGCCGCTCGCCGTAGCGCTCGCGCAGCCGCGGGCGCAGCAGCGGGTCTGTAACGAGAACGGTGGTTCCGGCGATGTTGTCAGTAGTGCTCGGCGCCCGGCCAGCGGTCACCGAAAGTGATGGCGAAGGCGTTGAGGACTGGCTTCCAGCGCATCATCCATCGGGTGTGGCCTCGTCCGGTCGGGTCGAGGCTGCGGGTGAC
>NZ_VRMC01000153.1:0-6100 GCF_008369905.1 Pseudonocardia sp. EV170527-09 | reverse complement strand
GGACCCTGGCCGACGGCTGGGCCTACGCCCGACTCTATGAGTCGACCCGCCAACGCAACGACGCCCTACCCGGCTGGATGCACTTCTACAATCACCACCGCGCTCACTCCGCCATCGGCGGCCAGCCACCAGTCACCAGGCTGACCAACCTCCCTGGACATCACATCTAGCGCCGCGCGCGGCCGGGTAACCGGGGGTGGGTGGTGACGTCGACGTCGTCGCCGACGGTGACGGTGACCAGGTGGGCGAGTTCAGCGGGGGTGAACTGGCCTGGGGCGGTCACGGCCAGGGCGTCGAACCCGCCCCGGATCGCGGCCAGCGCGGTCGCCAGCCCGATCGTGGTGTTCCGGGCGGTGACCTCGACCTGGACGGTGAGAACGGTCCCGCCCCGGAACCCGGTCCGGCGGTGCCGCTCACGTGGGGGTCGGGGGTGAGCGGCGGCGTGGGTGAGGATCCCCCGGGTGACCAGCACCGTCAGGTGCTCGTGGATCGCTGTGGCGATCCGCTGCAGGTCTTTACCGGGCAGGGCGTAGTCCTGCCGGGTCACGACCAGCACATCACGCGGACCCGGCTTCGGGTCCCGCACCACAGACATGATCAAGCAGCGTAAACCACTGCTTGCCGGAAACCACGAGGGCGCGTCCGAGGAACCGGGCATCACCGGCCTGGCCAGGTCAGCCTTGCATTTCGCCGCGGCGGGTGGCGGTGTCGAGGTGGCGGGCGATGTCGACGATGTCGGCACCGGTGAGGTCGGCGCCTCTTGTTTGGTCTGCGCGACAGCACGATCCGCAACGACACGAACCACCTGGAGCTGATCCGCGTCTGGTTCGGCCGTCCGCTGGGGGAGATGGAACCCGCTGACGCTGACGTCTACTTTGGCTCGGCACTGCACGACGCCGCGCCGTCCACACGGACTGGGCGGGCGGCGGCGTTGTCGGCGTTGTTCGAGTACTTCGAGCTGCGGCACACGGTGGAGCTGCACCGGCTGACCGGGCGCGTGGTCGAGTGCCCTCTGGATGAGATCGACCGACCGCAGTCTTCGGTGACGCCGCGGTTGCGGGTCCCGCCGACCGAGGTCGAGATCGAGCAGGGGCCATTCGCCCGGCGGGCCCGGCGTCCGCTCGTGGCTCAGCCTGGGCCGCTGTCGGGTTCCTGATTTAACGGCGACATGCTACTAGAGTTCCGAACCACAACATAAGCGATTGTGGTAGATGGTGCAGTATCCCCTACCGTACCGTCCGTCATATCCGCGCTTCTTGGCGTCCTCGAGAGGTGCATCAGCGACGTTGTCGCGGATGTATTCCACGGGATGCGCGCCAGGTTTATGCCCCCACACGTACTCTCTCAGGTCGGGGTGCCATACTTTCCTGTAGAGATGGTAGTCCCACTCATGTTCCGGGTCACTGACTGGATGGCCAGTGGTCACTGCCACGATCCATGCCGGATCGTCTGAGGTCCCTTTGATCTTATTGTCAGGTGAATCTGTTACATAGATTGCATCGCCGTGTATGGCGGCGGCGAACTCCGCGTTTCCAGATGGAACTGTCTGAGTCTTGCAGTAGCCGGGGTGCAGCCAATTTACCTGAGAGCGACCGACGCCATTCCATCCGGTGTTAATATTAGTGGCGTACGCGAAGCAGTTGTTCCCGATGGTGAGCTTCGTGCTGCTATTCCAGTAGTCTGGGCTGAAGTCTGCGAGCTGCACCGCTACCTGGCCTGCATTGGTCCAGTCAGTGCGCGTGTAGGGTCCGAGGTTATCCCTGTTCGAGCCATCTGACGTGTAGTATGTCCTGGGCTTCCCTAGGTTAGTTGGTTTCAGTAGGGTGACTTCGTCGAGGATTCTCCGGGCGTACTCAGCACCCAAGGCGACGTCTTTTGCGTATCCGTCATCCACAAAGAATACAGCGGGTAGTCCGTATGGATTGGGTTGGTTGTCGTTCTCGACAATCAGTGGAGTGAGTCCGGCCTTCCGTTTCTGCATGATCGTAGTTATGCCATCTTGATTCTCTGAGATTGGCCTAAGGATGCGCTGGGCCGCAAGTTCGTCGATTGTTCCGGTCGGGTTGGAGCGGCCAGCAAAGATCGACTTTGTGACTATCAACATGGCGTCTCCTTCACGCTGAACAGGGCTGTCACGGCCATAGCCGCAGCCAGTGTGATGCACTACTCATAAACAGGCAAGGATGTGTCCGCCTGATCTGCTCCGGCGGGTCGTCGCCTCTGGCGGCAGCGGCGACGGCCTGATAGCGGCCGCGGGCGA
The DNA here is from genome assembly GCF_008369905.1 of Pseudonocardia sp. EV170527-09. Lineage (NCBI taxonomy): Bacteria > Bacillati > Actinomycetota > Actinomycetes > Pseudonocardiales > Pseudonocardiaceae > Pseudonocardia > Pseudonocardia sp. EV170527-09. The sequence goes on along the minus strand of NZ_VRMC01000153.1, from coordinate 3,840 downwards.
CCTGGGGTCCCCAACACCGGAGCCTGGTTCACCCTGGTCATCGCCGGCTGCGGCATCGTCATGCTCGCACTGACAGTGCTCCGGACCTGATCGCCACTGACGGCGTGGCGGATCCCCCGCCTGGGGCAACAGTCACTACTCTACGTACCGATCTTATACCTGAGTGGAAGGTTCTCCTGGTGGTAGCACGTATGACGATGTTTCTGCGCCGCACAGTGGTCGCTGTGGGAGTGACCACTGCGGTGGTGACGGGGTCACTGGCGATGCCAGCCCCCCACGCCTACGCAGGCCTGCCGGGCGAGGAGATCTGCTTGGGCGAGAACGCGCTCGTACCCGTACCGTGTCCGCCCGCTGTCGACCTCGACCGGGACCTCAACGTGACGACGATCAGGATCAGCGTTGCCCCGCAGGAAAGCATCAACCTGACCATCACGATGGAGACCGCCGAGGGCCAGGGCAGGTTCGAGCACACAAACACCCTCACCAACCCGACCGACAACGTTCAGCGGATGACATGGACGGTCCCTGACTACGCCCTGGCCATGGGCTACCGGATCGTGCGAGCCGAGGTCCACGCGCACGAGGGCTGACAGCTGCCGGTAACACACCCCGCCACACCAAGATCACTGACCCCACACCGTCAGTGTCCGGCGCAGGGGGCCAAGCTCAAGTCACTGCTTCGGCGCGTGAGGATCGGGGACCGAGCGTCGTCAGAACTGTCGGATGGCCGTCGCCGACGAGGTGCCCGACGTATCGCGCGCGACGCCGGCCCCGAGCGGCCGCACCGTCATCCACCGCCGCGGACGCCTACGCTGTTTGCCGTGGCACGATCGGCACCCGGCTCGACAGGTCCGGGGACCGGTGGCACATCCGCCAGACGATGGGGGAACGACGATGAGCTTCATCGACAAGGCGAAGAACAAGGCGCAGGACGCGGTCGGCAAGGCCAAGGAGAAGGTCGGCGACGTCACCAACAACGATGACCTCAAGCGCGACGGCCAGGCCGCCCAGGCCGAGGCCGCCGCCAAGAACGTCAAGGACACCTTCACCAAGGACTGACCGCAACGCTTGCCCCCGAGCCGGCCACGTCTCCTCGTCCCGACGGGCCCGTCCGGGGGCGACAGCCCGGCCTGTGACGTGCCGATGGGACGGGGCCCGCGTCCTTCGGGCGGGCCCCGTCACCGTGGCGGCCCGTCGTGTCCGCACACCGAGTCCCTCCGCCGGGTCTCCACGACCGTCGTCGCACGGGCGCCGCACTCTCACCCCGGCTCGTGCAGCCGCACGCTACCGCGACCGGCGAACCGCAGCACCCGACACGCTCTGCACCCCGCGCCGACCCACCGACACAGCGGCACCGCAGCACAGAGCCCGGGTGCTCACGGCCGGCAGCTGTGAAGCTCCGAACACGACAGAAGGCCGGGAACCGTTCGGCCACCACCCAGGAGAGGTGTCATGTCTGCCCCGGACCCGACCTCACCGGCACCGCGCCCACACCCGCGGCGCCACCACCGTCGGCCGGTTGGGGCACTCCGATGACCGGAGAATCGCGTTCGCGCCCAGAACAGGAGCGGACCGTCCACATCGCCACCGAGGCGGGTCGACCAGACCGGTCCGAGCGCGCTGTGCCCGCGGGTCGCAGCCTCGACGCGGACCAGCTCGACGACCAGGCCGACGCCTGGCTGGTCGGCAAGGCCAAACTCGGCTCCGTCGAGGCCTACGAGGTCCTCATCCGACGCCACCGCGACCGCATCTACCGCATCGCGCTACGCATGCTGGGCAACCGTGACGACGCCGAGGACATCGCCCAGGACGTGGTCATCCAGGTCTGGACCGCGCTGGCCGGCTTCGCCGGGGACAGCATGTTCACCACCTGGCTCTACCGGATCGTGGTCAACCGCTGCATCGCCTACCTCAAGCGCCGACGCCAACACACCCCCCTCGAGGATCCCGACGTCGTCAGGTCCCCCGGTGCCGACACCCGCGCCGAAGCGCGCGACCGTCTGCGTGCGGCCCTCGCCGCACTCGCCGCACTCCCGCCCGACCAGCGCGCCCCGATCGTGCTGGTCGACATCGAACAGCTCAGCTACGACGAGGCGGCGAGCATCCTCGGAGTCTCCGAACCGACCGTCCGGGGACGCCTGTCCCGCGGACGCCGACAGCTCGCCCAGACCATGCGGGAGTGGACATGACCAGCCACGAGCACGACCGCCCCGGGCCCCCGGACCGAAGCTCCGACGACGGCCACTTCCCGCTGCGCCCGGACCTGCTGCCCTGCGCCCGCTCCCGCGACGAGGTGCTCGACCAGGTCGCCCGCGGTGACGCCGCAACCCTCGACACCCACCAGAACGACTGTGTCCACTGCCAGGCCGCGCTGGCCGAGTACGACCGGCTGTGGTCACCGATGCGCGACCTCGCCGCCGAACAGGCCGACACCCCCGAGGACGGGATCGACGCCGCCCTGGCACGTCTGCGGGGCGCGATCGAGGACACCGACTACGCCACCCTGCGCGGACCACAGGGCACCACCCGCGTCGCGGCACGGGTTGTGGTGGTCGCCGCCCGCCACAGCGCCCAGGAGGTGCCCGGCGTGCGCGTCGCGCTGAGCAGGGGGCTCACCGGCCCCCACGACACCGACTCCGAGGTCCACGTCGGGGTCGCCGGCACCAGCACCGTCATCGAGATCACCCTGGCCGCCGACTACGGCCGCTCCCTGCACCAGCTGGCCGCCGACGTCCGCCGCGCCGTGACCGACCGCGTACGACACCTCACTGACCTCGACCCGGTACAGGTCATCGTGATCATCGACGACGTCCTCGATCGCCCCGTTCGCCGTGACTCACATCACTCGGTTGCGGAATGAGGACCGGGCCGTCGCGATGTCCGAGCACGCGACAGACGAACCGCAACCAACACCCGAGGAGCTGCAGCATGCGGGTCCTGCTGTCCCGCCACCTACGCACCTGGGCGATCTTCGCGATCGCCGTACCGGTGCTCAGCCGAGTCTTGGGCGCACTCGGACGCGCTATCGAACGCCGCCACGGCCCCTCCGCGCTGACCCACGTCCTGACCTGGGCACAGCGCCTGCTCGCCCGCCGAGCCCGCGGTCCGCTCGCCACCGGCACCACGCCTCCCGGTACCGGCGACCGGACACACGGAACCCACGCACCGGCGCCGGACCGATCCCCCCAGCAGCCGCAGCTGCGGCCGGTCGCCGACACACAGCACTGAACGCAGCACTCCGCACGAAGGGCAGCCGGGCCCAGAGCTGATCGGCACCTCCCGAACCGCTCACACCCACACGGTCGCGCCATCAGCGTGGTGCCCTTACGAGGACAGCGAACTCGAGGTCCGCGGTGTCGGGCCCGTTGTCGCTGCCGTCGTGCTGCAGGTCCGGTCGCATCCCAGACGAGTGCGTTCCGAGGCTGAGCTTGGCCCCCTGCGCCGGACACTGACGGTGTGGGGTCAGTGATCTTGGTGTGGTGGGGTGTGGGCTGTTTCGTAGTCGGCTGGGCTGAGCATCCCGATGCTGGAGTGGCGCCTGATCGGGTTGTACCAGCACTCTATCCACTCGAATATCGCATTGGCAAGATCGGCGCGGCTTTTCCAGGATCTGGAGTCGAGTAGTTCCAGCTGCATCGTCCCCCAGAAGGACTCGACCATCGAGTTGTCGTAACAATCGCCGACCGAGCCCATGGAACCGACTAGTCCCGCCTCGATCAGTCGGCGCCCGAACGCCCAGGACGTGAATTGCGAGCCGTGGTCAGAATGTAGGATCGCCGAGTACGGTTCGGGACTGCGACGGGTGATGGCCATGCCGAGCGCGTCGGTGACGAGTTCGGT
>NZ_VRMC01000152.1:0-6285 GCF_008369905.1 Pseudonocardia sp. EV170527-09 | reverse complement strand
CGACGACGAGTTGAGCGAGCCGCAGCCGGGCGCGCGGGGTCAGGGCGGCGTTAGCGTGGGACACGAAGGCCTCCGGTGGGTGAAGCGGTTCCTAGACAGCTCCACTTCACAACCGGAGGCCTTCGTCTGTCAGCCAGACTCACCGCCCCCGGACGGGACAACCTCCCTGGACATCACACCTAGGTGACATCGGTGCGACGGGCGCGAGCCTCGCCCGCCACCGTCGGGGGTGTGCCCTAGGCTCGCGCCGTGGCTGACGACACACCCGCTCGCACCATCGCCGCCGGATACGCCACCGACGGGGCCGCGCTGGAGCTCGGCACCGTCCTCGTCGACGGCGTGTGCGACCCGCAGGCCAGGGTCCGGATCCCGCTCGCGACGCTCAACCGGCACGGCCTGGTGGCCGGGGCGACCGGCACCGGCAAGACGAAGACGCTGCAGGCGCTGGCCGGGCAGCTCTCCGACGCCGGGGTCCCGGTCCTGCTCGCCGACGTCAAGGGCGACCTGTCCGGCATGGCCCGGCCGGGCGAGCCGAACGACAAGGTCACCGCCCGCTCGACCGACACCGGCGACGACTGGGTCCCGACCGCGTACCCGGTGCAGTTCCTGTCCCTGGGCGACGGCGGGGTCGCCGTCCCGGTGCGGGCGACGCTGACCCAGTTCGGCCCGATCCTGCTGGCGAAGGTGCTCGGCCTCAACGCCACCCAGGAGTCCACTCTCGGCCTGATCTTCCACTGGGCCGACCAGCGCGGGCTGCCGCTGCTCGACACCAAGGACCTGCGCGCGGTCATCCAGCACCTCACCTCCGACGAGGGCAAGGCCGATCTCAAGGGCATCGGCGGGGTCTCCCCCGCGACGGCCGGGGTCATCCTGCGCGCGCTGGTCAACCTGGAGGCCCAGGGCGGCACGGAGTTCTTCGGCGAGCCCGAGTTCGACCCCGCGGATCTGATGCGTCAGGTCGACGGGAAGGGTGTCGTCACCCTGCTGGAGCTGGCCGAACGCGCCGCGAACCCGGTGCTGTTCTCCACGTTCCTGATGTGGCTGCTCGCCGAGCTGTACGAGGAGCTGCCCGAGGCGGGCGACCTGGACCGGCCCAAGCTGGTCTTCTTCTTCGACGAGGCGCATCTGCTGTTCACCGATGCCTCGAAGGCGTTCCTCGACCGCATCGAGCAGACCGTCAAGCTCATCCGGTCCAAGGGCGTCGGGGTGTTCTTCTGCACCCAGCTGCCCACCGACGTGCCGAACGAGGTGCTGTCCCAGCTGGGCGCGCGGATCCAGCACGCGCTGCGGGCCTTCACCCCGGACGACCAGAAGGCACTGTCGCGCACCGTGCGGACCTATCCGAAGTCCGAGGTCTACGACCTGGAGTCGGCGCTGACCTCGCTGGGCACCGGTGAGGCGATCGTCACGGTGCTGTCCGAGCGCGGCGCGCCCACACCGGTCGCCTGGACCCGACTGCGGGCCCCGCGCTCGTCGATGGCAGCCCTGCCCATCGACGACGTCCGCGCCGACGCCGCCGCCTCGCCGTTGCAGGCGAAGTACGGACAGATGGTGGATCGCGAGTCGGCCTACGAGAAGCTCACCGCGAGCATCGCGGCCGGGCCGGGTGGCGAGGCGACGCCGGTCGGGGCGCCCGCGCCCGCTCCGGAGCCGGGCCAGGCCCCGCCGCCCCCGCCGCAGGACTCGCCGGGCGGCGGGTTCTTCTCCACGATCGGGGACTTCCTGCAGTCACCGACCGGTCGTCAGCTCACCACCACGGTGACCCGCGAGATCACCCGCAGTCTGTTCGGGACCCGTCGGCGTCGCTGACCCGCGGCGGGACCCGGAACGGCGCGACCGGGTCCGGGGTGACCGCGGCCATGAGCGCGACGGCGTCGGCGGGGTCCAGGTCCAGCACCTGCACCGAGCCGCCGCCCGCGGCGGTGGTCGCCTCCAACGTCAGCACCCCGGCGCGGCGCTGGAACAGGCTCTGCCGCATCCGCCAGCCGATGACGCCGTCGCGGCGCAGCGCGGTCGTGGTGCGCAGCAGTGACCCGTGCCGGGCGACGAGGTAGTGCTCGTCGAGCCGGTGGCCCAGGGCGCGGTAGCGGTCCAGCGCGAGCGGCAGGGCCAGCAGGACCAGCGTTGCGCTGATCACGACCGGCCACACCGCGGCGTCGAACCAGGCGAACACCCCGAGGGCGGCGGCCGGGACGAGCGCGGGACCGACCGCGCGCACCAGGCGCCGGGTCCGGGCCCGCGGCGGGTGCGCCCGCAGGGGGCCGTCGGTGACCGGGCCGGTCGCGCGGGTGGCCGTCGCGGCGACCGCGTGGGCGTGCGCGCGGCGCACCGGCGGGCCGAGCGCGCCGCTGCCGGAGTCGGCGTCGTCGCCGGCCAGTCCGACGGCCAGTGCCCCGGCCTGGGCGCCGCCACCCAGGGCCCGCACCAACAGCGGCTCGGACACCGTCACCCCGCGCAGCCGCTGCTCGGACACCGACAGCGAGCGCTTGGTCAGCAGGCCGCGGCGCACCCGCAGCGTGCCGTCGGGCTCGCGGCTGAGCCGGTAGTCCCACCAGCGTTCGACGAACAGCACGATGCTGCCGACGACCATGACCAGCAGCAGTGCACCGACCGCGACGAGCACCGTCGCCCAGACCGGCGCCGTCGCCAGCTCCCCGGCGACGGTGTCGGCGCCGGGCAGCGTGCGCGGGTCGAGACCGGTCTCGTTCAGCAGGTTCCAGCCCGCGCCGGCCAGCGCGCCGATCGCGGCCAGCGAGCTGACCGTCAGCGGGGCGTAGCGCAGCGAGGACCAGTCGATCCGGTCGAGCTCCTCGCCCGCGGGCTCCTCCTGGTCCGCCGGGCCGCCGGCGGAGCCGTTCCCGTCGGCATCCCTCCCGTCGACCCCGACGGGCGCCGTCCCGGTCCCGCCGGGATCGGTCCCGGCGGCGGCCGTCGCCGGGCCGGCCGCCGTGGCGGGCCGCGCGAGCAGTTCGCGGCGCAGCCGTTCGGCCTCGTCGGTGGTGACGGCGTCGAGGTCGAGTCCCGCGTCCGACCTGCTCTGCCCGGAGCCGACCTTCACCACCGACAGCCCGACGATCCGGTGCAACAGCGGTGCGGTGAGGTCGACGGTGCGGATCCGGTCCCGCGGCACCGAGCGGCGCTGCCGGATCAGCAGCCCGCTGTGCAGCTCGACGCGCTCGTCGGTGATCCGGTAGCGGGTCGTGCGCCACCGCACGACACCCGCCGCGACGGTGACGACGACCGCCGCCCCCGCGATCCAGACCTGGGTCGAGTTGCCGCTGCCCGCGCCGAACAGGACGAGCACGACCAGCGCGGGGGCCAGACGCAGCAGCGCGGTGGCCGGGCCGACGAGCAGCATCTGGACCGGCAGCCGTCGCCACTCGACCTCGTCGGGAGGCGTGCCGGTGCCCACGGCGGGTGCGTCGGGCTCGGTCACGTCGCGTCCCCGCTGTGCCGCCCGGTCGTCTCGGTGAGCCGTCGGGCGAGCTCGGCGGCGGCCTCGGCGTCGAGCCCGGCGATGCGGACCGGGCCGTGGGCCGACGCGGTCGTGACGGTGACCGTCGCCAGACCCAGCGCTTGCTGCAGCGGCCCGTGCTCGGTGTCGACCGTCTGCACCCGGGGGATCGGCGCGATCCGCCACTCCCGGACCAGCCAGCCGGACCGGGTGTAGACGGCGTCCTCGGTCACCTCCCAGCGGTGCAGCCGGTACCGCAGACCGGGTACGACGAGCGTCCCGACCAGCAGCCACAGCACGGTCAGCACCCCGGTCGCGATCAGCAGCCCGTGCCACGGGACCGCGGGCAGCAGGAACCACGCGACGACCTGGCCGACGAGCAGCACGAGCGGGACCGGCACCGCCGAGAGCCGCCACCACCAGATCGCGCGAGGGTCCAGCCGGTTCGCGGGTGGGCGCAACGGGAGCGGCAGCGCGTCGGTCGGGATCCCGGGCCCGGGGTCGCCGGTGCGGGGGCCGGTGGCGGTCATGGCCCCCACTCTGCCGAACGGAGCGCGCCGGGAGCATCCGCGCGCGCCGTCGGACATTCTCCTGTGGCCGAAAGTGGGGTGCGGCCGAGTGGCACACCACGTGCGCCGTCGAGCGGTGACGGGTACGTGATGTGCCACTCGGCGGGCGACGACGGTCAGTGGGCCTGCGCGGACAGGTCGTAGACCGTGGTGCCGTCGACCGTCGTCGCGGTGTAGTGCTGCGCGACCCAGGCGGTGATCTCCGCACCGGTGCCGCCGCGACCGCCGCCGGGGCCACGCTCGCCGCCGCTGACGAAGTACCGGATGTCGCCGTTCGCGACGTACTGCCGGAACTGGTCCAGGGTGGGGGAGGGGTCGCTGCCGGAGAAGCCGCCGATCGCCATGACCGCGGTGTCCCCGCCCGCGGCGAGCATCATCGACGCCGCGCCCTGGGAGCCGATCGTCGCCGCGGCCCAGCGGGCCGGACCCGCGTCCCGCAGCAGCGCGACGACCTGCGGGCCGGTCCGCTCGGTCCCCGGACCACCGCCGAACATCCCGCCCGGCCCACCCGCACCGGTCTGTCCCGCACCGGTCTGTCCGGTACCGGGTTGCGCGGCACCGTCCGGGAGACCACCACCGGCGCCCGCCGGGGCGGCACCCCCCGGTGCCCCCGGGCGCGGTCGTCCCGGCACCGTCGGCCCGGTCGCGATCGCCCCGCCCGTCGCGGAACCCGCCCGGGCCCCGGTCGGCCCCGGCGACCTCCGGCCCCGCGGTCGGGATGGAGCCCTCGTGCGGGGTCGCCGGCCCCTGCGCTCCACCCCGCTCAACCTGACCCCCGCAGAAGCGTTGTTGACGGTTCTGTTGTCTCGCTTGGCAACGTGTGTCAATGACTCATTGACACACGTTGCCAAGCGAGGGTCGGGAGCTCGGGCTTCGCCGCCGACCCCCGGAGGCGAAGCGATCCACTGCCGGAACTGGCAAGCCCGATTCGCCTCGCGCCGCCAGTTCCCGTCAACGGGCGCTTCTCGGGGACAGGCCTGGGTGGCTGTGGCTGTCGACAAACTAATACCGCAGGGCGCTACTCATCTCTCAGGCCTCTCTTGAGGCGACGTTTCCGAACTGTGTAGACGGCCGTAAGAGTGAGAGCTAAACCGAGTAGCATGCGGAACATTCCCTGTTTCCACAAGATATAAAAATTTCCGACAATGATCTGCGTGCACGTCCACATTGCTACACCAAGCCAGGTTCCAAGCATAGCAAGAGAGATTCGTTTCACTATTCCAAGTTCGGAAGCATCATTCTGCATGCTGAATTTTCTGTGTCAGCAAGCCGCCACGGCCCCCGGTGGGCCCTCCGCCGATGCCTCCGCCAGCAGCTCCAACTGCGGCGCCAGGAACGGAGCCGAGAATAGGGACTGTTACTGTCCCTACCGCTGCGCCACCGAGTCCACCGGTTGTTGCTCCGGTACTGGCTCCACCAACGATGCCAGCTGCGCACTTCCCCCAGTCCTTCCACCAGCCATAGTTGGCGGGGCTATCTCCTGGCCTGTCCTGCGTATCGAGGGTCGGCGCTACGCGAACAACTGAAGGCGACACAAATTCATACCGCAGATGAGTCAGGCCACGCTTACCGCGTGAGACTGTTAATGGAAGAGTCTCAAGAGTATTTTCGCCAATTTTTACAGCAATAGCCCCTCCCTGTTTTGCAAAATTAACCTCAGGGGAGACTCTCAAGAGTAAAGCGTCGCCATCGGCCTGTGCAGTGTACGTAAAATGTTCTGGCGCGGCAGAAGGCGATGCAGAAGTGCGGTTAACCTGGGATGAGGCTTCCAGAGAGTGGATAGTATCCAATGGAGCCAATGTAGATGAAGCGGCGTTGGCGTTTCCGCTGATCAAGGTCATGGATAGGGCGACGATCGTGTGGGCGACGTCGTGGGTCCAGGACTGCACGAGATCTCGCCCTGGAACCGGCACCGCTCCCCGCCGGACACCCCGGCCAGGCCTGAAAGGCCCCTGATGCCCACCGCTGCCCCACCGGCGCCCCCCACCACCACCCAAGAAGCCCTGAGTGGCTCTGTGAGCGCCGAAAACCTCGGGCCGGGGTTATCCCCAGTCGGGGCTGCTTCCAACACGGCGATGTCGGCGCGGAGCCAAGGTGTGTAGTCGTGTCGCGAGGTGGTGCAGTCCGGGGCGGTCGCGGCGGTGCCGATACGGCTGGTGTCCGGGGACGGGCTGTGGTGTCGGTTGATGGACGACCTGACGTGTCGTTGGCCCGGGCGCGATCATGACACGGCTGCCGGGACCGGGGACAGTGCTCTGTCCT
>NZ_VRMC01000151.1:0-6672 GCF_008369905.1 Pseudonocardia sp. EV170527-09 | reverse complement strand
CAAGCACGACACCGCGTCCTGTGAAGCCGAGAACGCCGTACGCGACGAGATCGAGATCGCCGTCCGCAACGCCGAGCGCTACTGGGTCCCCGTCGCGCGGATCCCCAGTGACGGGAAGACCCCGCTGGAGGCGATCCGGATCAACGCGGCCGAGCTGGGCCATCCGATCGGCACCGAGTTCCGCCTGTCGCTGGTCCGCGACTTCGATGGGGAGGACCTGGAACTGCACACGGCCATAGTCCAGGCCCGGTAGCCGCGCCCAGCACCAGTCGCTGCCACCCGGCTTGGCAGCCCCACGGCCCCGGACGCCTGGGGTAGCGGCATCAATCATCGGGAAACGGCCGATCTTCATCCCTGTTCGCCGCGGCCGCCGTCGTGGAAGGTTCTCAGGCTGGCGAGCTGTTCGAGGTATACAGGCTGTCCGGCCCGGGGACTGCGCTCACGGCATCGGCCACGATGTCGGAGCCCCGGAGCAGCCCCGCTCCTACAACTTGACACACCCCCAGTAGCGTCAGCTCGGATGAAGAACCACAGTGCGATGGGCAGAGCGGTCACCACGACCGCCGGGGACCCAGCCGAGCCACGGCCTGTTCTCCGCGGACAGGTGGTCCAGTTCGTCCTCATCGGGTGCATCTGTGCCGTAGTAGACGCGTCTACCTATTCGCTACTTCTCATTGGAGGCGCGCCGTCGGCCGCAGGCAAGGCCGCTGGGTTCGCGCTTGGCACAACCGCGTCCTACTTCATTAACCGCCGATACACATTTCGATCTTCAGAGTCAAGTCAGAGACACAGCCTTCGAACGATCATGCTCTTCGTCGCTGTCTACCTGGCCACCCTCGGTGTCAACGTTGGGCTGAACGAACTCCTCCTCATCGCTCTCCCTCAACAATCGGTCGTTGACAGCACCCTTTTGCAGTACGCTATCGCGTGGACGACGTCACAGGGCGTAAGCACAATACTCAATTTCGTGCTACTCCGTTCGATCGTGTTCCGCCGATAGCTCACACGGCGAAGCACGAGAGATATTGCGTGCGCAACAAAAGAGATGTTGATGCCGTCGCAGACCGGGTGCTACGGTCCATACTGATCGACAATTGTTGATCAGTCAAAGCGACGATCGAAAGGGCCCCGTATGTACGGAGACCAGCCGACCGACGGCCACGACACCGAGGGAGTTCGCTACGAGCGACCGATCCTCACAGAGATCGGCAGCTTCCAGGAGCACACACGTGGGATCAACGGGACGACCTGGGAGCCTCAGCCGCTGACCTGGACCGGCCCGTAAGTACAGCAAGGCTCCAGCCGAGGACTCATGCCTAACTCAACGCATGGCGGGCCTCCTGAAGGTGAGGCGTGGTTCGTCGCTGTACCGGACAGCCGGCGCCCCACCCTCACCTTCGGAGCAGCGCCACTAGACAACGCACCCTGCGCAGTGACCCACCCGTCCGGCGCCCCTTGGATACTCGGCAGCTGGCGCAATGGCCAACTTCAGCTACTCACTAGCGGCGACCTGACCATCGCCCTCCTCGGCACGTTTCAGCTGTCCCCACTCGTACAGAGGATCGTCGAGCAATCGCGATCCCTTGACGATCTTACCAAGCTACACGACTACATTTCTGGTTCGTATCACCTTATTGCCTGTCTTCCCGGAGAGATGCGGGTACAAGGATCTGTATCAGGCCTTCGGCGGGTATTCTACTCGACCCAGTCGCGAACCCCGGTGTTTGGAAGCCGATCTGACCTGGTAGCCGCAGCAACTCACTCTACTGGCCAAGCGGATGTCGGATGGCTCTGTGCACGGCTCATCTACCCTCCAAGCCCTCGATTCTTGCGTACCGGCTCTCCTTGGTCATCTGTTCGGGCCGTCCCCCCTGAAGACTTCGCCTTGGTCCGCGAAGATGGAGGGGTAGAGACGAAACGACGTTGGACTGCCCCTGACGGTACTCTGTCCATTGCCGAGGGCGCAGATCTTGTGCGTCGCGCCCTGGAGTCATCGGTCGAGGCCCGTGTTAACTTAGGTACCGGGTCCCTGAGTGCCGACCTATCAGGCGGCCTAGACTCAACGCCATTGTGCTTCCTTCTCGCTCGCTCTGGTGGCGCACCGTTCATGCTCACTCAAGCTGGCGCTGATGCGGAGAATGACGACGCCCGCCACGCAGTACAGGCGGCGAAGTTTCTCCCCGGTATCACGCACAAAGTGCAGCACAGTAGCGATCTTCCCGGTCTTTTTTCTAGTGCAAAGACGGCGAGCGTCGGGCTTGATGAGCCAGACTCCGGCTTCCGTAACAGATCACGGACGGCTGCGATCGGGGCGGAGCTCCGCCATAACTCGCGGATCTTTCACGTCGGTGGTGCTGGCGGTGACGAAGTACTACAGCCGACACCAACCCATCTCTACGACCTGATAAGAAGTAGTCCGCGACTTGGCTATCACCGCGCCAGGGCACTTCGGGCCCGGCGCCCTCTCTGCAAGAGATCGGACCTGGCCCGCTTTCTCGCAAACAACGACACGTATCCGGACTGGCAGCGCAGCCAACTCCAATCGCTAAGCCAACCGATGCCGCGACACATGCTTGGCAGTTGGGGTGTCCCGTTCCGAGCTCCTCCCTGGCTGACACGCGAAGGTTTCAGATTAGTCACTAGCTACATAGAGGATAACGCGAGTATCACGCCATTCCACCCCTGCCGCGGACAACATGATGCAGCCGAAAGCATCATCAACGCAGGTAGGGTCACTCGCTTAACCGGTCAGACCTATGGACTAGAGGGCATCCAGGCCGAGTTTCCGTTCTTCGATGACACCGTCATTGACGCCGCATTATCGGTCCGCCCTGAGGATAAGGCCAACCCCTACTCTTTCAAGCCGCTTATTCGAGAAGCGATGAGAGATATCGTCCCGTCTGAAGTCATGGGACGATCAACTAAGGCAGACGTCTCTAGGGAGGTGTACGACGGCATGCGCACGTCCCGAGATGACCTGCTCGATATGGCTAGATCATCAATGCTCAACGACTTGGACCTGATTGACTCGAACCGTTTAGAGGATGCAATTAATGCCCCTCCGAACCCGAACGAGCACCCCACCATGCTTAACGAAACACTAGCCACTCAAGCATGGCTGTACGCCAGAGCCGGTACCTGCTTCGGAGATCGCCGATGACTCATATCCGCTTACGCAATAACGTGCACCATACCAGTTTCGAGGATGGGACCGGGGTACTCTTGGACGGTCGGTCAGGTACTTACTGGCAGTTGAACGCAACGGCGAATCGAGTACTTGCGGAGAGAACATCCGGGAAGAGCACCGAACAGGTGGCCCATGAGATTGCCGGTCCAGGAAACTCAGAACTAAGCAGTATCGTGCGTGACGATATCCGCTCCCTAGTCGGCCAACTTGTCTCAGCCAAACTCGTAGAGAGGTGTGCGTGAGTAGCCCTATCCCGCTACCTGAGCCGGTCGAGCTCAGAAGGAGCGAATGGTTCGTTGGCGTCATTGCAGTTACCCTAGCCGGTCTTCTTTCGAAGCTATCGCCGAGCCGTTTCGAACGCGTTCTAAAGTTCCTGAAGCGCGGATCCCGAGGATCTTGTTATGCGCGGGCAGCGCGGGCTAGAAATATTGTTACATCAATCAGCCTGCGCTGCGCCGGTGAAGGCTGCGTACAACGATCTATTGCCTCTGTGATCATTTGCAGGTTTCAGGGAGTGTGGCCGACGTGGAACTCAGGAGTACGCACTAAGCCATTTCGAGCGCACGCATGGATATCGGTCGATGGCCGGCCGGTCGAGGAACCAGAATCCACCAGCAGCTTCACTCCGTTGATATCTATCTAGGTCTGAAGTGCTGGCCGCAGTGGTAACTCCGACTTGACCTGCCTGCGCTGCGACGACGGCCCACTACTGGTCGGAGACCTCGCCGGCGACACACCGGCCCCGACGACGTGCTGCCCGCAGCCGCGCAGCACTGGCTCACCGCGACGTACTCGCTCAGGTCTGCGAGGACCCAGGTCAAGGTGGTGCTGCAGCCGTCCACCGTGTCTGTGCCGGCATTGGGGATCTCGCGCCCGTCGAGGATCTCCCTCACTCGATGTAGGTCTGCCCCACTCATCCCTCTGCCGTGCTGGCGGTCCATGAGTTCCAGCTTGCCCGCCGAGTCGCTCGCTGTCCGCGTCTCCGTCGTACCCATCCGGTAGAACGGGCCGCAACGCTCGATCCGGCCGCACACGCGGAGTGGAAAGGACCCCGAGATGACCGCTGACACGACCGGCGAGCTCGTCGCCCGCCTCGCCCAGGTCCTGGACCCGGTGGCCTTCGATGACCGCGCCGAACCCCGCACCCTGGGCCAGCTGTGGGACCAGGTCTCCCGACGGATGACCGCCCAGGAGCACGCCCGCCGCGCGATTGCCGCCGGCTGGACCTCCACGGAGACACCATGACTGCCGCACCCGCCCCGTGCACCCACCTGGGCGCCCACGTCGTCGCCCACCTCGGCTCCCACGAACCGCTCCCCTGGCAGCCCGTCCCGGCCCCGGCGGCACCGATGATCTCGATGGTGCGGACACGCTCGCTGCCCGGACCGGCCACCTGACGCTGGGCCGCTGCAGATCCTGCGGGGTCCAGGTCTTCAGCGCCCAGGTCCGCGGCGGCCCCGACGAACGGCGCATCGGGTACCCACCAGTGTTCGCGGGTCGCCCGGACTCCGCGGATCTGCCCGGGTTCCTCGACCGAGGGGTCCCGACCTGGACCTCGCCCTGGACCCCGATCACCGAGACCCGCGACTCCCCCCGGCCAGACGACGCCGCCGGCCCCGACATCAGCGCAGACAACAGCGGCAGCACCAGCGGGGACGTCGAAACGGCGGCGGCGCGGCTCCGCGATGTCCTCTCCAGCCGCGGGATCGACCTCGGGCCCAACGCCGAACAGATCGCCTCCGAGGCGGTCCTTGCGGTCCTGCAGACGCCCTCCTTGCCGCGGCCGTGAGCAACGACGACGCGGCCGACGACGTCGTGGCACGACGCGTGCTGGTACCCGATCTCGGCGACGAACTGACCGAGGTCCTGCGCCAGGTCGAGGAGCTGCTGCTGACCCTGGCCGCGTGGGAGGAAGAGCCCGACTGCCCCGGCCCGTTCGTCCTGCCCGCCCCGCTGGCCGGGCGGGGCGCGCTCGACGCGCTGCGCCGGATCCAGGACATCCTCGTCCCCACCCAGACCCCGTCGGAGATGCTCGACCGAGGCGCGCAGGTCGGGCCGCGGCTGGTAGGGCCCGACGGGCGCTACGAGCACATGCCGCTGCGCGCGGTGGCCATCGCTGTCGCCGACCTCGACGCTCTCGCCGCGGCCGCGGCGGTGCTCGGCCACACCGTGGCGACCCGCCCCGACACCGAGCTCGCCGAAGCCATCGCCGCCGGCACCGAGGCCGCCGCGCCCACCTACGGACCCGCACCCGCCCCTGGCGACATCATCGAGCGGCTGGCCCGTCTGCACGGCCTGCTCGACCTCGCCGTCAGCGACGACACCCGCCAGCTGATCACCGTCCTCGACCGCGCCGGCACCACAGAACCGGTCGTCCTCGACGACACCACCGAGGCGGCATACCAGCGCCTCGCGGACCGGATGAACGTGATGTGGGGTGACGGAGCGGCCTCGCGGTTCCTGTACTGACCCCGAGGGGGGTGAGCCGGAGCCACGCGGATGAACCCGGAACGACTTGCACCAAATTCTGAATACGTTCAGAATAGTTGCATGGCGACTGAGGTGCAGTGGAGCGATCTACAGCGAGACCCCAAGAGCGTCGCAGCACTCGCCGACCAGGGTGAGGTCCGAGTGCGCCGCCGCGACGGTGCCACCCTGCTCCTTCATCGGGAGGACAGCGCCGAAGTCGCCGCTCTCGGCGCGGTGAGCGCCGCGCGGGCACTGCGCAACGCTCTGGTTCATCTGCCGGGCGAACAGGGAGTGGAGGTCCTCGTCGAGGAGTTCCCGTGGGTTGACGTCCTGCCCGAGCCCGACCGTCGTGAGTTCGTCGCCGACTTCATCAGGGCGGTGTCGGCATCAGCTGAGCTCGGACGCTGGTCGGTGCTCGCCCAGGTCGTCCAGGAGTGGCGAGCGACCGCGGCGATCCACGCCGACCCTGCCCTGGTCGCCGAGCTGACAGAACCAGTCGACACCGACTTCGGGCCGGTCCCCGCACCGGAAGGGTCCTGATCCGTGCCGGCCAAGCGCGGAGACCGGGTCGCGCCCCCAGCCCGTCCGCACGGGTGGGAAGCCCGCTTCGCGACCACCGAGGCGGCCAAGGGCTGGGAGGAGCTGTGCCGGGTCGCCCGGCCGAACACCTGGGAAGCCTGGATCGTGCTGACCGAGCGCCCCACCGAAGCGCAGAATCCTGCGCGCCAACACCGCCTCCGCGGTGGACTCGCCACCCGCACCATCGGCGGGCGCGTCCTCGAACAGTGGCAGTACGAGGTCACCGCCGGTGGCCGGATCTGGTACTGCCCCGAACCCGAACGACGGATCGTGTGGGTCGTCGCCGCCTCCACCGGGCACCCGAAAGCCACCGACTGACGTCCTCAGATGACCGACCGGCCGCGAGCGCCAGTCAGTGCGCCCGAGTTTGATCAGAGTGGTTAGTGCGTGACGCGGGGTCAGCCGCGCAGCGCGGTGACGACCGGCTGGAGGTCGGC
>NZ_VRMC01000150.1:0-6693 GCF_008369905.1 Pseudonocardia sp. EV170527-09 | reverse complement strand
GAGCTATTTACACCGCGTCCACCGCCGATGCCGCTGCAGCCGCGCTGGATGATCTCGATGACGAGTGGGGGCGAGCCCATCCGGCGATGATACGTTTGTGGCGTAACGCCTGGACCGAGTTCGTGCCGTTCCTCGACTACGACATCGAGGTCCGGAGGGTGATCTGTACGACGAACGTGATCGAATCGTTGAACGCCCGCTACCGGCGAGCGGTCCGAGCGCGAGGGCATTTCCCCAGCGAGCAGGCCGCGATGAAATGTCTGTACCTTGTCACCCGCAGCCTCGACCCGACCGGACGAGGCCACACCCGATGGATGATGCGCTGGAAGCCAGTCCTCAACGCCTTCGCCATCACTTTCGGTGACCGCTGGCCGGGCGCCGAGCACTACTGACAACATCGCCGGAACCACCGTTCTCGTTACAGACCCCCGGCTGCCGTCGGCGGTCGCGGTGCTGTTCCTCGCCTCGGTGCTGATCTTCGGTCTGCTGCGCCTGGTCCCCGGCGACCCGGCGACCACGCTCGCCGGGCCGGACGCCTCGCCCGAGGTGGTCGAGACGATCCGGGTCTCGCTCGGGCTCGACCGGCCGGTGTGGGAGCAGTACGTGCTGTGGCTGGGGAACGTCCTCACCGGTGACCTCGGCCGCTCGTACCTGATCGGCGGTGAGATCGGCACCCTGGTGGCGGCCGGCCTGGTCAACACGCTCTGGCTGGCCGGCGCCGCGCTCGTCCTGGCCGTGGGGCTGTCGCTGGTCGTCGGGGTCGCGGCCGTGCTGTCGCGGGCCCGGTGGGTCGACACCGTCGTCACCGGGTTCACCACGCTGGCGCTCGCGGTCCCGACGTTCGTCTCCGGTGTGGTGCTGGTGCTGCTGTTCGCGGTCGCCTTCCCGGTGCTGCCCTCCGGCGGGACCCCGCCCGGCGGGTTCCTCGCCCGTCCCGACCTGACATGGCAGTACCTGCTGCTGCCGGCGGTGTGCCTGGCCCTGCCGGTCGCCGGCGCGCTGTCGCGGTTCGTCGTGGAGTCGCTGCGCACCGAGCTCGCGCAGCCCTACGTGCTGACCGCCCGCGCGCTCGGCGTGCCCCGCCGGCGTCTGGTGCTCGCCCACGCCCTGCCCGCCGCGCTGCCCACGGTCGCCACCGTGCTGGGGCTGCAGGTCGGCAACCTGCTCGGCGGCGCAGTCCTGGTCGAGCTGATCTTCACCTGGCCCGGGCTCGGTCAGCTGATCGAGCAGGGCATCAGCCGCCGCGACTACCCGGTGGTGCAGGTCCTGCTGCTGCTGTCGGTCGCGGTGTTCGTCGCCGTCCAGCTGGTCACCGACATCCTGCACGCCGCGCTGGACCCGCGGGTGCGGATCGGAGGGAACGCATGACCGTCACCGCCCCCAGCGAGATCCTCCCGGCGAGGACGGCCGCGCCGGCCCGGCCCGGTCCCGCCCGCCGCCGGCACGCGCTGTCGGCGTTGTACCGCGGGCGCGGGCTGGTCGGGACGGTGCTCGTCGGCGTCGTCGTGCTCGCCGGTCTCGCCGCACCACTGCTCGCGCCGTACGACCCGTTGGCGCAGATCCCGGGCGCGAACCTGCTGCCCGCGTCCGGTGCGCACTGGCTGGGCACCGACGAGGTGAACCGCGACGTGTTCAGCCGGACGCTGTACGGCATCCTCGCCAACCTGTCGATCATCGCGGTCGCGGTGCCGCTCGGGGCGGTCACCGGTGGCCTGGTCGGTCTGGTGTCGAGCCTGTCGGCGGCCGTCGACGTCGTCGCACAGCGGGTGCTCGACGTGCTGCTCGCGTTCCCGGTGCTGATCCTCGGGATCGCACTGGCCGCGGTCCTCGGGCCGGGCACGACGGCGGTGGTCGTGGTGATCGTCCTCGCCGAGATCCCGATCTTCGGGCGGCTCGTGCGGGGTGCCGCGCTGCGGGTGCGGGAGATGCCCTACGTCGAGGCGGCCACCGTGGTCGGGGCCGGGCGCTGGTGGGTGCTGCGCCGCCACGTGCTGCCGGGCGCCGCCGAGCCCGCCGGTGTGCAGGTCGCGGTGTCGTTGTCCGTCGCCGTCTTCGTGGAGGGGGCCATGAGCTTCATCGGGATCGGGGTCCGGCCACCGGACCCCTCGCTCGGGTCGATCGTCGCCGACTCGGTGCTGTACCTCGACGTCAACCCGGCGATGGCGCTCGGCCCGCTGGCCGTGGTCACGATGCTGACGCTGGGCTTCCTGCTCGTCGCCCAGGCTCTCGCGGCGGGTCGGCGGGTGGCCGGATGAGCACCGTGCTGAGCGTGCGGGACCTGCGGATCTCCTTCGGTGACGCGGTCGCCGTCGACGGCGTCGACCTCACGGTGCGCCGCGGGGAGGTCGTCGCGCTGGTCGGGGAGTCGGGGTCGGGCAAGACGCTGACGGCCCGGTCGGTGCTCGGCCTGCTCCCCGACGCAGCGACGGCGTCCGGCTCGGTCGAGCTCGCCGGGGACTCCGTCCTCGGCGCACCCGAGGAGGTGCTGGACCGGGTCCGCGGGACCCGCGCCGCGATGGTGTTCCAGGAACCGCAGACCGCGCTGAACCCGGTGCGCACGGTCGGCTGGCAGCTCGTCGAGGCGATCCGGGCGCACGCCCGGGTGCCGCGCGCGCAGGCCCGCCGCCGGGCGGTGGAGTTGCTGCGGCTGGTCGACCTGCCCGAGCCCGAGCGCCGCGTGCGGTCCTACCCGCACCAGCTCTCCGGCGGCCAGAAGCAGCGCGTCGTGATCGCCCTGGCGCTGGCCGGGGAGCCGGACCTGCTGCTGGCCGACGAGCCGACGACCGCGCTCGACGTCACCGTGCAGGCGCGGATCCTGGAGCTGCTGCGCGACCTGCGCGACCGCACCGGCGTGGGCGTCCTGCTGGTGACCCACAACATGGGCGTCGTCGCCGAGCTCGCCGACCGCGTCGTGGTGCTGCACCGCGGCCGGGTGGTGGAGCAGCGCTCCGTCGCGGACCTGTTCGACGGGCCGGCGACCGACTACACGCGGACTCTGCTCGCAGCGGTGCCGACGCTCGCCGACCGGCCGCGGGGGAGCGCCGTCGCGGCGGTGCCGCAGGCCACCGACGTCCCCGCGCCGCGCGACCCGGAGGGGCCGGTGCCGGTGCTGTCGCTGCAGGACCTGTCGGTGGTGCACCCGGCCCGGCGCGGCCGGCCCGCGTTCCGGGCCGTGCACGCCGTGAGCCTGGACGTGGCGCCCGGCGAGGTCGTCGGGCTCGTGGGCGAGTCCGGGTCGGGCAAGACCACGATCGGTCGGGCAGCGGCCGGGCTGCTCCCGCCGGCGCAGGGCCGGGTGCTGCTCGACGGCACCGACCTGGCCGGGCCGTCGCGCTCCGGGCTGCGCCGGATGCGTCGCGGGCTGGCGATGGTGCACCAGGACCCGGCGGCGTCGCTGGACCCGCGCCGGTCCGTGGAGGACTCGGTCGCCGAGCCGCTGCGGGTGCACGGCGCCCGGCCCGGCCCGGAGCTGCGCTCCCGGGTGGGCGAGCTGCTGGAGTCGGTCCGCCTGCCACGGGAGTTCGCGACCCGCCGGCCCGGCGAGCTGTCGGGCGGGCAGCGCCAGCGGGTCGTGCTGGCCCGGGCACTGTCGCTGTCGCCGCGGCTGCTGATCGCCGACGAGCCGACCAGCGCGCTGGACGTGTCGGTGCAGGCCGAGGTGCTGGAGCTGTTCGCGTCGCTGCAGCGCGAGCTGGGGTTCGCCTGCCTGTTCGTCAGCCACGACCTCGCGGTCGTCGACCGGGTCTCCGACCGCGTCGCTGTCCTGCGGGCGGGGGAGGTGGTCGAACTCGGCACGCCGGCCCAGGTGTTCGGGACCCCGCGGCACGACTACACCCGCCGCCTCGTCGACACCGTGCCCCGCGTCCCCGCCCGGATCTGACACCCCGCCCCGCACGAGCGGACCGGTCGTCCGGCAGGGTCCGTACGACCGGTCCGCTCGTGCAGTGGGGAGCAGGACCGCGGGTCCGGGTCCGGGAACCGGGGTCAGGCGGGGGCGGCGCCCCGGCGCCGGGCGTGGACGGCCGCGGGATGGTCGGCACGGACCCGTGCCTGGCCTGCACCCTGCAGGTGCTCGCGCAGGGTCGCGCCCTCCGGGGCCTCGGCGAGGACCCCCCGCCGGCGCAGCTCGGGCACCACGTGCTCCACGACGTCGGTGAAGGTGCCGGGGGTGACCGCGTAGGCGAGGTTGAAGCCGTCGACGTCGGCGATCTCGGCCCAGCGCTCCAGCTCGTCGGCGACCGTCTGCGGCCCGCCCACGACGACGGCGCCCATCCCGCCGATCCCGATGTGCTCGGCGATCGCCCGCGGCGTCCACTCCCGTGTCGGATCGGCGGTGGTGAACAGCTCGACCGCACTGCGGATGGCCTCGGTCTCGGCGAACCGCAGCGGCTCGTCGGGGTCCATCGTGGACAGGTCCAGGCCGGACCAGCCACCGTAGAGGGTGAGGGCGCCTTCCAGGCTCACGTACTGCGCGAGGTCGGCGTAGCGCTCGCGGGCCTGCTCGTCGGTGGCGCCGGTGACCACGGTGACCATCGTGAAGACCTTCACCGCACGGGGATCGCGGCCCTGCTCGGCGGTCTGCCTGCGCAGCTCGGCGACCCGCGGGGCCAGTGTCTCCGGGGTCGGGGAGATGACGAAGACGCCCTCGGCGTGCCGGGCGGCGAACGTCGTGCCGCGCGCGGAGGCCCCTGCCTGGAAGATCGTCGGTGTGCGCTGCGGGGAGGGCTCGGTCAGGCCGATGCCCGGCACGTCGAAGAACTCGCCGTGGTGGGCGATCGGACGGACCTTCGCCGGGTCGGTGTAGACGCCCTTGTCCCGGTCGAGCAGCACCGCGTCGTTGTCCCAGGACGCCTCCCACAGCTGGTAGCAGACCTCCATGAACTCGTCGGCGACGTCGTAGCGTCGGTCGTGCGGCACCTGCTTCTCCAGGCCGAGGTTGCGGGCCGCGGACTCCAGGTAGGAGGTGACGACGTTCCACGCGACCCGGCCCCGGGTGTAGTGGTCCAGGGTGGAGAAGCGCCGGGCGAGCGCGTAGGGCTTCTCGTAGGTCAGCGACACGGTGATCCCGAAGCCGAGCCGCTCGGTGACCGCTGCCATCGCGGACACGGCCAGGGTCGGGTCGCCGACGGGGACCTGCACGCCGTCGCGGATCGCCGGTTCGGGGCCGTCGCGGTAGACGTCGTAGAGGCCGACGACGTCGGCGATGAACAGGCTGGTGAACCCGCCGCGCTCCAGCAGCTGCGCCAGTTCGGTCCAGTAGCGCAGGTCGTGGAAGGTGTGCGAGCGGTCCTGCGGGTGGCGCCACAGGCCGGGTGACTGGTGCCCGGCGCACGTCATGTCGAAGGCGTTCAGATGGATGCGGCGCGGTGCCGGGGTGATCGCGCGGCTCATCGCTTGCCGGCGCTCCAGGCGTAGGGCAGGTCGGTGCCGTTGAGCACGTGGTCCCCGACCGACTGCAGCTTGTAGATCAGCGGGTTGTGCACCGAGATCACCCGGGCGTTGCGCCAGTGCCGGTCCAGCCGCAGCTTCTCCGAGGTCACGGAGGCACCGCCGACCTCGAACAGCTGGGTGGTCGCGTCGAGCACCGCGGGGATGATCGTGGCCTGGGCGTGGGCGACGTCGAGCTCGACCCGGTCGAGCAGCTCCGGGTCCTCCCCGCCCGCGGCGAGCAGTGTGTCGAGCTGCTCGGCGATGGCCAGCACCAGGGCGCGCGAGGACCAGGCGGCCGCGGACAGCCGCCCGATGACCTGCTGGACGAGCGGGTCGTGGCGGGGCAGGTCGGCCGGGGCGTGGGTGAAGGTGCGGGTGCGCTCGCGGACCCAGGCGCTGACGTCGTCGGTGGCGCGCCGGGCGATCCCGGCGAGCACGGCGAGCTGGACGAGCTGCAGGTAGGAGGTGCCCCAGCCGCGGCCCTCGGTGCCGTACCCGGGTCCGAGGACCCGCTCGCGGGGGACGGCGACGCCGTGGAACTCGGTGGTGCCGCTGGCGGTGAGGCGCTGCCCGAAGCCGTCCCAGTCGTCGTGCTGCACGACGCCCTCGGCGTCGCCGTCGACGAGCACGGACACGCGCTGCCCGTCGAGGTCGGCGGCGACCAGGATCTGGTCGGCGTAGAGGCTGCCGGTCGAGTAGTACTTGGTGCCGTCGAGGCGGTAGCCGTCGCCGTCGGGGGTCAGGGCGGTGCGGTACCGGTCGATCGCGCCGACGCCGGGCTCGGTGATGGCGTTGCCGACGAGCCGCCCCTCGGCGACGGCCGCCAGCCGGGCGTCGCGGTCCGGGCCCGGGGCGGCGAGCAGCAGGTCGTCGACGTACCACCAGTGCACGCGCAGCGCCTGCGGCAGGTTCGACTCGGCGGCGGCGAGGTCGACGAGCAGCCGGAACTGCTGGCGCACGGTGGCGCCGTAGCCGCCGAGCTCCACGGGCAGCCGCAGGGCGCCGAAGCGCTCCGCACGCAGCGCGGCCACCTCGTCGTGGGCCAGGGTGCGGCCCTGCTCACGGGCGACCGCGCCCTCGGCGATGCGGGCGAACACCGGCGCGAAGACGGCGTCGAGCTGCTCGTCGGTCCAGGCAGCCCGGCCGTCGGTGCCGGTCGGGGCGGGCGAGGTCGTGGTCATGGGAGGTCCCTAAGGTCGTGGGTGTTCGGGGTTGGTGCCCCGGATGCCCGGGACGACGGGGTGTGGCTGATGAGGTGTTGTC